>JALTDM010000175.1 GCA_027074135.1 Bacteroidales bacterium | reverse complement strand
CTGTACGGTATCTTTGCATCCTTTGTTTGTAATGTACATTAGGGTTACCGTATAAACTCCGTAATCATCGTATGTATGCGACGGATTAGGTCCAAGAGACAAGTTTACTTCATCGTTATCGCCAAAATTCCATATATAATCATGAATCTCATCGGCTCCCTCAGATATGTTAAAATTTACTGTAAACGGCTGACAACCTTCTGTAGTATCTGCTGCAAACATAACAAAAGGCATAGGATAAATATTTATTATTGCGGTATCTTCATCTTGAGAACCACATGCATCTGTTGCAGTTATTATAAATGTTGTATCATTATTAACATTAAAAATAATAGGTAATGTTACAACCTCTCCGGTTTGATTGGTTAAAGTGTAAGGACTTCCAACACCTCCACTTATATTTCCATACAGTACTACTCTATCACCTTTGCATACGCTATCTTTGCTTACAAAAAGATTCAACTCTACCGGGTCATTTACATCTATTACAGTAGTGGAGGTTGACGTACAACCGTTTGCATCTATTACAGTTACTGAAACTGTCACATCTTCGGTTGGATTTATTGTTATTGAAGATGATGTACTTCCGTTACTCCAACTATAAGTATAAGGTAATGTACCTCCAGTCACAGATGATTCAATTGTAAGAGGTAAGCCGTTGCAATGCTGTATATATGACGGTGTAGATACGACCAACTCATCGGGTTCATTCACTACTACTGATGATACAGCCTTACATCCCCTTGAATCGGTTACCAGTAATGAATAATTACCTGCGGAAATATTATATAGAGTACTATCATTTGAACCGTTACTCCACAAGTAAGAATATTGTGGTACACCACCACTGACTTGGGTTGTAACTTGCCCGGTATTGTCATGATAACACAACAGATCTTGAGCCGTTAAACTTACAGTAAGTTGTGGTGGATTCTGGATTGTTGCTACCGTAGTATCAGACACACACCCGTTTTCTTCAACCCATAAAGACACATTGTAAAAGCCCGGACTAAGCCAATTTATTCTATATGGACCTTGACCTGCTCCCGAAACTATACTTGCTCCTCCAAAATCCCAATGATAGTTACCGGCTGAGGTAGCATTGCCTGTATACTGTACAGTCGTTGTATCTTGATAACACCATACGGAATCTATTGTAAAATCTGAGGTTGGTATAGGATATAAAGTATTCACCTGATATGTACGAATAATAATACAACCATTGGAATCGGTTACAGTTACAGTATAACTGCCCTGTGTAAGATTATCTATATCCTCAGTTGTTGCACCTGTACTCCAATTGTAAGTATAAGGCTCTGTCCCACCCGACACAGTAACATCTATTGAACCGTTGGCATACCCGGGACATTGCTCATCGGTAATTGACGAGGTAAGCAAAAGTTGAGGGGGTTCATTTATCGTTGTTGTTATTGTTGCAGTACAACCACTATCATCTGCAACGGTAAGGCTGTAAGTACCTGAACTTAAATTTGACAAATCCTCCGAAGTTGATGTAAATCCGTTTGGTCCTGACCAGTTGTACGTAAGAGGTAAAGTATCTCCTGTTACAGTTACATAAATACTGCCATTATTTTGTCCGTAGCAAGTCACATCATTCACGGAATCTATCTGAACTGTAGGAAAAGATGAATTTATTGTATATTCAGCTACCTCGCAACCGTATTCGTTGCTAAGTCTTGCTTGATAAGTTCCGTTTCCGTATCCTAAAACAGATACATTCAAAATACTATCTGTTTGACCTACTATTGCAACACCATTATAGTACCACTGCCAATCACCACTTAAATTGGCATGTGAATATAAAACCATGTCATTTGTACAAAGATTACCGGTTGCTGTAATATTTATAGAACCAAAGGCATCACTACGATTTAGAATTAAGTTGTCATAAACAAAATACGGATAACAAGAACCTCCGACATACCCGGATGGCAGATTACACGGCGAACCAATTATTATTGCATTTATATCTACAGGTGGGGTAAAAGTAATTTCTATTTGAGACCATTGGTTTTCAGGGGTGTAATTAGTTGAACCCAGTACCATCCATTGTCCATGTCCTACAGGACAATCAGTTCCGCTAAAAGGTAAATCTCCACAATTAGGTGTTCCAAAAATCGTCACATCAATAGGTCCGTAATTTATTGCTCCACCATTACAAGCAGAACCCATAGCTGCAATAGGAACACTTGCAATACTAAAGCTTATCGTATAAGAAGAATCTGCATGCATTGGTTGTGTAAGGCAAGCTCCAACATATTCCTGCCAACCCTGAGAATAAATTGCCCCAACAAATCCTGCACCATCCGGAGGAGGAACTAAACCCACCTCATATGCAGCTTGCATTACATATCCACACATATTCTGATAATCAGATGTTGCATCGGATGCTTGGTCCCAATGAGAAGCACAAGACATTTGACTAAATGAAGATGGGCAACAATTCATCTCTTCAAAAGAAGGATTAGGAATAAATGAAGGTATTTCACTAGTTGTTGTAGAAAATCCGTCACAATGACAATCAGGATCATTTAAGTCAATAAGCCCGTCTCCATCGTCGTCTATGCCGTTGTTACATATTTCGGCATTTTGAGCCCAACCAAAATTTATTTTCAATAGAATAAACAATATAAATAAAACCTTACGCATTTTTTTAATTTTACAGTTTAATCAACCGATTAAACCAAGTTTTATTCGGAGTTACAACTTTAATTAAATACACCCCTGCCGGCAACCTTGATATATTAATGCTTTTTACATCACTAAACCTATACAACACAGTACCATCTAAATCACAAACATTTATTTTATCTATTTTATCATCAGGAGTGTTTATATAAACAACATCTTTTGCAGGATTGGGATAAATAGTGATTTTTTGTAAGTTTTCTTCATTTACAATCGTTCCATACTCATTAACAGTTAATTCATAAGAACACGAATCAATAATTTGATTTTGATTGTTTTTCAGGAACCATGTTATAATGTAATTTCCCGAAGTGAATTGTTCACCTGCGAGAGTGCCTGTATTATTGTAATCATTTACCAAAATTAAACTTGAACTGCAATTATTATTGAAATTAGGATCCAGTTCATCACTCACAACGGTATATATTCCCGTAGAATCTGCTTCTTTTGTAATATCACCGATACATTCTATCGATGCTGAAAATTGATACAATGTAGCAGGTGTTGTTAATAATTCAGTACCTGTTTTGTCATACACTTTGCAGCGGTACGAGTAACCATACATATCCGAAGAAACATTGTGAATAATAAGTTTTGCTTTATTTACCCCGGAATAAGTATTATTATTATTTAAATCGACAAAACCACTACCGGTATTCACTTGCCATTGATAATGCAATACACCTGTTGATAAAACCGAAAAATACGCTTTACCTCCTTCACAAGCATAAAAATCGATAGGATTGGTAATAATCCTATATTGGTAATTTTCCAACCAGCATAAATAATCATCCCACCAAGAGCCCACAATCAAGTCCGTATAACCATCATTATTTAAATCTGCAGAATAAATTGGTCTGACAGTTTTTGCATATGGTCCGGGTGAATTTAAAACATAAGTGCCATTTCCGTCAACATTTTCCGATATTTGAATAAACCCGAGTATCCCCGATGTAAATATATCAATATCCCCGTCATTCTCCATATCATTTAAAGCTATATTATATGCACCCTCAGTTACCGATGACAGAAATACAGGAGTAAAAGTGTTATCGTGATTATTTACCAAAGTTACAAATCCGTGATTAGTTTCATATACTGCATCATCATATCCGTCATTATTGATATCTGCAACTTTTATTTCGTCGGCATAACCCAAAGAGTCATTTATCATCAAAGATGTATTAAAATTTCCGTTACCGTCATTAAGATAGGCTGCTGTATAACTGTAATCCGAGAAAATAATATCCTGTGAACCATCATTATTTATATCAATAAAAGCTGCTGAAAATGGATGCAACGTATCTGAAACTATTATTTTTTGAAAACTTCCAGGAACACCTAAATTTTTATATACGGCTATTTTGCCTTCACCGGCAAGAGCTGACAAAATATCGTAATCATTATCACCGTCAATATCTGCTACTGATAAACAAACAGGTCCATCACAATTATCATCAAAAACATAAGGAACCGAAAATTCTCCTGCTCCTTCATTTCTAAACCAAAAAATAACATCACCCATACCATCGGCACAAATCATATCTTTATCGTTATCATTATCTAAATCAACTAACTTAATTGCCGTGAGGTTATAACCGTTTGAAAAATATGTTGTGTCATTGTAAAAACTTTCTCCATTATTGCTATTTTTTATTGAACTTACACTTTCAGAACCTACATAAAAAATATCTTCGTCACCGTCACCATCAATATCACAGGTATCAATAGCCTTTACATCATGGCTCCGGCTTATACAATGTGACACATAAAATGCTTTTCCGTTTTGATACCAGGCTACCTCGTCAGGATCTTCGTCAGAAAGAGCTGCGGCAAAATCCGGCAAGCCGTCATTGTTAAAATCTGCAGCAACAACCCCTTTGGCTCCCTCTGCATAAGCCGAATCTACATGATACATTTGAAAATCACCTTCACCATCAATATTTTTAAATACAAAAATCATATTTCCTGCTTGAGATGTACACACCAAATCCGAATCATTATCCAGATCAAAATCCGCAACATCAACATCATAAGCCTGTACTATGGTATCGGCAATTACTTTTTGCAATGAAAATGAAGTTCCGTTTATGTTTTTATACCAAGCTATTTTATTATCATTTTTAGAAGCAGAAATAACATCTAAATATCCGTCTCCGTTCAAGTCGGCAGTTTTTATTGAAGAAATGAAATCCGTTTGATTTGTCAATTGTACTTCGGAAGAAAAAGATCCGTCTCCGTTATTCAAAAAATAAACTATCTCATCAGTTTGTCCGTACCCAACTAATATATCTTGATACCCATTATTATTTAAATCTCCGAAAGCAAGCGCAATAGGTATGTGTGCCTCAGAAGTAATAACATTCGGTGAAGAAAAATTGCCTGCTCCATCATTTTCATACCACAAAACTTTACCGTCTGATTTTTCGCAAGATACCACATCCAAATCTCCGTCATTATCAATATCAACCGCTATAACATCTGAAGCTCCCGGAGCATTATCATTAATCAATGGTTGTAATGTAAAATTTGCATTACCATCATTTTTGAACCAAGCTATTTTGTTATTCAACTGTGATAATGTAAGAAAATCCATATTACCGTCTCCATTGAGATCAGCAGGAAATAAAGAAACTGCATAATTAAAACCTGTAGTAATAACATACCCTGAATCAAAATTAGATGTAACAGGATTAAAAAGATTGACAATAATTTTATGGTCTCCTATGGTTGTATAAATTAAATCATTGTAACCATCATTATTAAAATCGGCTGCTTTTACAACTTCAGGACCATTGATATTGTAACTTATTACGTCTTTTGTGGTAAAAACTTGTGCATCAACTGATAAAACCCATGTTATACCAATTAACAAAAACAATAACCTTCTCATGATTTATAAAATTTCATTAAAAAGATTGTCCTAAAGCCTCTTTTTCTCGAAAAGAAGAAACTTTAAGACAATCTAAAAACTGTTTATCTTTTTACAATTAGTTTTTAATAACTCTTTTTATCAGGACATCTTTTGCATTACTTACTTTCACAAAATACACTCCGGCATGAAGGCCTGCTATATTTATATCCAAATATGATTTAGCAGCAGTTGCTTCATAAACAACTCTACCGTTAACGTCATTTATTGTAACAATATCACCTGCCGAAAGACCTGACACTTTTACAAAGTTGTGAGCAGGATTAGGATACACCGAAAGTTTACTCATATTTTCATAATCTGCAGAATTTTGTCCGAACTGATAGCATTCTGAAGTATCAGAACAAGAACCTACATATACAACCACTGCATAACTTCCTGCAGAATCAGGAGTGAAACTTTGTAATGTTGCTCCGTCGATGGGGGAATATCCATTTCCGCAAGTCAACCACTGATATTCCGCTCCGCTCTGGGCTACAGTTAATGTCCCGTTGTTTTCCGAAATTCCCGTATTTATTGAATCCAACACAAATAAATGTACTCTTGCCACTGTTCCGCAAGATTCGTAATTATAATAGACTCCTTCCGTACTTCGCCATACTCCTGCCAATTGCAAGCTGTCTCCATAACAAATAGTGTCATATTCATCTACAAATACAGGTGTAGAATACAAATATAACTGGTCTCCATCATTATCACTAAACCGACTCCTATACAAATCCGGCAATCCGTCATTATTTACATCTGCTACATCAATTTCATTTGTGCTGCCGTCAAATTGTTGTACCAAATAAAAATGACCCGGATTTAAATGAGAATTTAGCCACATATCATTATCAGTAACAATATCCGGCAATCCGTCAAAATTCAAATCTGTTACAATTATATCATCATAAAATTCTTCATTCTCGAACAAGGTATCACCGGGCAGAAACGTGCCCATTCCATCATTCATAAAGAAATAAATATTACCTTCCCAAGGCGCTATTACAATATCTAGATCTCCGTCATTATCAATATCTCCTACATCTACACTTTCAGCATTTCCTTTAGACAATTCTTGACCCGAATCAACAAAATGCCCTGTTCCGTCATTTATATAAAGTTTCCCAACAAAACCTTCTCCACCATCCCGTACAACTACAGCATCCAGATCACCATCACCGTCAAAATCTCCAAGTGCAGCACCTTGTGCAGAACTAACTTCAAATCCGCTCTGGCCGTTGCTTACAAAATTTCCGTTGCCGTCATTTAAATAAATTGCAATGTCATTATAGGGGAAGAATATATCCGGATAACCATCACCATTTAAATCTCCTACAGCAAACCTGTATCCACCGGTATGTGTAGCTATTTGGTCTGTCTTTAATGTAAAGTTTCCACTGCCGTCATTTACCCAAACTTCCATTCCGTAAGAATCGGATTTCATTGGAGATGTAATCAGGTCCATATCTCCGTCTTGATCAATATCAACAGCTTTAATATCATATCTCCAGCGTACTTGCCCGATTCTTATACTTGTAGTATCCATTTTGTTTGTTGTTGTATCCCAAAAATGCAATACAATTTGTTTATATGCATCTACGGTAGCAACATCCTTAAAACCATCACCGTTAAAATCAGCCAATGCAACACCAAATGTCAAATTGGGTATTCCTATATCGTCTTGAAACAAATCAAAACTTACACAACCAAACATATCTTCTTGCATAGTAACATTTACAGTCTCGTCAACACTGTCAACAACAACCTGACCTGATACAGTTTGATAACCTAATTTACTCACCTGATAACTATAAGTTCCGTTTTCCAATTGAGCAGTTGCAATACCATTTGCATTTGTAGTAAGATTAAATACATAAATGCTTATGTTGGCATTATCAACAGGATTGTTGTAATTATCATAAACGTTAAATGTAACAGTATAGGTTACAGCAGGCTCAAGCTCAATATTTATTGTAGTATCGTTACCATTTACAACAACGGTACCACTATACAGATGATACCCGACATGAAAAACGCTAAAATCATATTGTCCTGTATATAAACCAATTACAGCAGTGCCATTATTATCTGTAAAAAGTGTTGTGTCATTAATATCAATAGAAGCACTGTCAATAGGATTACCGAGAGTATCTTGTACAACTAATGTTACGGCATGAGTCGGTGGTGTTGTATATGTAAACCTGTAAACAGTACCCTCCGCTATATTTTGTATAGTATTGCCATCCAAATTATCCGCTGCATTATCATAAGATGCACTAGGAGGATTTCCGGGTGTTACGCTCAAAAAAGTAACTACACTCCCGGCTTTATTATTGATTCCAATAGAAGCTGAAGCATTTGACCAGGCTTGTGCCCCTGACATGTCTCCATAAATAAATTCTATCTCACCATTACTTTCATAAAGTTTAAGTTGGAACGATACACTCGCAGTATCACCGTCATTACCATACTTATTTACATTATGCCATTCTATTGTTAGTATCCTATTACCTTGTGAACCGTCTATTCTGTAAAATATGCCTTGCGCAGACGAGTCGTAATTTACAAATTTAAGATCATCCCACAAAGGTGCAATTACTGGTGTGTATGAGCCATCCAGGTTATTGCTTAATGAGTTAAAATAGTCGTCCCCCAACCTTATTGCACCATTGGTATTTATCGCAAATGAATTGTATGTATGTCCTGCATATTCAAAGTTAAAATTTTGGGAACTTAAGTCCAAAATATAACATCCGTCATCGCCGGAATTAACAGAAACTTTGGTTCCTGTTGTATAAATTGAATTATAGGTTCCCGATGAATACTCGAAATTATAACATTCTTCAATTGTTTGTGCTTTTAAAGATATAAGCGGAAAAATCAATAAAGCAAAACTTACCAAAATTACTTTTTTCATAATAGTTTATATTTGAGCATTTTACAA
>JALTDM010000174.1 GCA_027074135.1 Bacteroidales bacterium | reverse complement strand
GTTTCGGTGCCGTATTTATCCAACAGTTTGAAGAAATAGGAAAAGCAATTTTCTATTTTGTTCTCGTCCATTATTTCCAGGTTGCAATCAGGCGTGCAAATAGTTACCTGTACATCGTAATTGTTCCAATAGCCGGTAAAATAGTTCTTTTTGAGAACTGTATTTATCTTTTCGTTGACCTCCGTAAGTCCTGAAGTATCATTTAGTATTGAGGTAATTGTGGTATCTGTTTTTATTGAAGCAATAATTTCTTGTGCAAGTGTTTCTACTACAGGGTCTTTTTCTTCCGAAAGTTTTGTGATTAGGAGTTTTTTTATGCTTTGATCTTTTTTGTTAGAAAAATAAGATGTAAGGATTGTTGCCGCCAAACTGATAATTATGATGCCAATGATGTTTTTGATTCTTATTTTTGATGTTTTCAGAAAGTACAAAACTGATAATCCTGTCAGGTACAGCAATGTTGCAAGTATTGCATCTTCTTGGTTTTCAATGAAAATCAGCAATAATGGGAAAAGGACAACCAACGAAAATAAAATAATTGCATATTTAAAAGATTCTTTGAAATCAGGCAGTATTGAAATGGAAATTTTTATGACAGAAACGGTTGTTATCCCAAATATCAAAATCATTATCACTTTGGGTAATGTATATGAAGTAATGTCGTAAAATTTGAAATCTACCGTGGAATCCAATATAAGTGTGCCGTAAAAATAAAATAAGGCAAAAAACACAAACGGGTAAACTATTATAGGCAGCATGTAATTTTTCAGAGCTTCGTTTTTTGTTTTGTTTACAACCGAAATCACGATTTGCGAGAAGAAATAAAAAGTTATTACCCAAATAAATGTTGTGCCTATGTTTGTAAAAAGTTTGCCCGATGAATAGATATACGGTTCAAACAATGCAATGCCTTTTATGTTGCCGATTGCGGTAAAAGTTATTGCCGCTGTCAAACTTATGATAAAAGGTATAATTGGATTTTTCTTACCAACCAAAAGCAGTATCCAAAACAGGGAGATGATTATGCCAACCAGTGATAATGTTGATACAGTATTCGTGATATGAGGCTTTACAGGTTTAATTTCGAAAGCCCGGGTTCCGTCTATTTCTTTGATAGTGTAACCTCTGTCGGCTATTTCAAACGAGTTGTTTATGTCTAATAAATTGTTGTATTGAGTTTTTAAGTATTGGTTTGAAATAGGATAAGTCCGCTTTAATGCTACGGAACTTACGAGTAGTCTTTTTCCGTTTTTTATGCTTTCTATCCGGAATAAGTTTTTGTTTTTTGCCAATTCATAATGTTTGCAGTTTTTCAAATCTTGCGGAGTAAGTATGTAGTCATTTGTTGTCCATGCAATTAAAGAATCGTCTTGATAAACAAAAAAGTCAGGTTTTATTTTACTTTTGTCTTTTAGCAAATTTAATTCTTCAAAAAGGTTTTCGGCATATAAGCTATCAGTTCGCAGCAAAATATAATTGAGTTGCTTGTGTTGCTTTTTTGCAAGTTTTGTAAAATTTTGCTGAACTTTTGCGGGGTTGGTTGTGCCTGTAGAAAAGAAAATAAAAACGGCAGGAAGTGCTATTGAAAATATTAGTAAGATTATGGGTGCTATAAATTGTTTTAGTAGTTTGTTATTCATTGGCACAAAGTTGTCAAACAAAGGTAATTAAAAATTATCTATTGCACTGCTTTGTTTAATGGTGATATTTTTCATTGTTGATTATGGTAAATGCACGGTACAGTTGTTCAGTAAACACAAGTCTTACCAATTGATGAGAGAATGTCATTTGTGAGAGTGAGAGGACAAAATCACACTTTTGGCGGAATTCGTTTGTTACACCGTATGCCCCTCCGATTACGAAAGCAATGTTTTTGTGGCTTGCAACCATAAGTTCGTTTATTTTACGGGCAAATTTTACCGATGTCATTTCTTTACCGTTTTCGTCGAGGAGAATTACATAATTGTATTTTTTTGTTACTTCCGCCAGCAAGTCAGATTCTTTTTGCTTTAATGCATCAGGTGGCAGTTTGTTAAATTTGGTCGGCAACACATAAGTTTCTATTGAGAACTTAACATAGCGGTTTATTCTTTTACTATAGTCTTCCACACCTTTTTCTATATAATCAAAAAAAGTTTTTCCTATTTGTATTAGTGTGATATTCATTGTTCTATAAGTTTTTTAGTTATTTTGTTCGTAAAAGTAAATACAAATGTAGTGGTGAAAAAGAAAAACAGGGATATTGATTAGAAAAAAATAAATAGACAGGCTAATCAAATACGGTATTTTGAAAAACTGATAATTAACAACTATTTGTTACTAACTTTACTTCTCCCTCAAAGGAGGAAGTTTTCCCCTGAGGGGAGATACAGAAGGGTGAAATCATTAACAATTAACAACTAACAACTAATTCACAACAATTTTTTTCATTTCCACTCCTTGCTTTGACGATATTTTCACAAAGTAAACACCTTTTGTCAGGTGGCTGATATTTATTGTAGATAGGGTTTTATGTACAGTTGTCTGTTTTACCGTTCTACCGTTTATGTCAAGTATTTCCAGGGAGCTGCCTGTCAGGTCTTTGC
>JALTDM010000173.1 GCA_027074135.1 Bacteroidales bacterium | reverse complement strand
GGTTTTTCACATTTTCTTAATAAATTTACACCAAAAATAATTTACTATGAAAACATCTTTCAAGCTATCTATCGTATTTTTTTTGTTGCCTTTGTTTACCTTAGCACAAAGCAATTACGATTATGAATTTTCGTTCGACAGTTACAAAAAAGGTAAATTGCCCAAAGATTGGACACAATTTTTTAACGGGAAAGGTACTCATACCGATTGGAAAATTGCCAATGAAGGTGAGAATTTGGTTATGGCACAACTTTCTGCCGACAATCCCAACTTACATTTCAATGTTGTTGTTAATAACAATGTTACTCTAAAAGATGGTGAACTATCAGTAAAATTAAAAGCTCTTCGCGGAAAGTATGACCAAGGCGGCGGTTTGGTTTGGCGAATGCAAGACAAAAACAATTATTATGTGGTTCGTTACAATCCGTTGGAAGACAACATTGTGCTGTACAAAATGCAAAATGGTAAAAGAAGCGACTTACCACTCGTTGGCAAAGGTCGTACTTACGGCGTAAAAGTAAAAGCTGACGGTCACAAATGGAACACACTCAAAGTAAAAGTACAAGGCGATTTGTTCACGGTTTACTTCAACGGCAATGAAGTTTTCAAAGTAAAAGACACAACTTTTACCAAAGCAGGCAAAATCGGTTTGTGGACAAAAGCAGATGCGGTTACTTATTTCGACGATTTGAAGATTAAAAAATTAAACTAAAACCATAGCCACCATTGTCGCACGATTGTATCGTTTGATAAATTTATTTGCAATTGAATCGCAATGGTTGTACGAAAGATTTGTGCAGTAGCGATACTGAAATGAATAACACCGCCTTTTAAGGCGGTGTTGCGGAAATTTGCCGCCAAGTACGGGGCTAAAGCCCCGGGACAAAAGAACTAAGGCTAAAGCCTGTGCGGGATTTTGGCATTTTATTCCCCCACCTTAATCCTCCCTCAAGGGAGGAAACTTTGTTAAAGCGTGGCTAAGCAAATAAGATTTTGCATAGGCCGGGTCAAAATGGCGGAGTTGCGGAGGTGTGAATGGAAAAGCATCTGCGAATACGAGGGAAAGTCCGCCATGAGGCGGATTTTAAACGAAAAATATGGCAATCTGTGTTGGCTTATGCGGTTTTTCGTTTTCCGCTTTTTCCGTAGTCGCCATGTTTTGACAGAGCGGGCGGAAGCATCATTTTGACCAAGATTTTTGGTTCTTTGTATCGAATGACAAAGAACTATACAAAAGCTAAGACTAAAGCCAACTGTTTTTTTTATTCATTTTATTCCCCACCATAAATGGCGGGGCTAATCAAAATGTAGAATTTTTGAATAAATGATAACCGGGCTGAAGCCCTCTTAATTTTAACCTAATTTGTGCGGTAATTTATCGCAGACCGAAAAAAACGATATGACTAGCACCGCCTTTTAAGGCGGTGTTGCGGTGATATGCCACCAAGTAGGGCTTTAGCCCCTGACGACTATTCATTCATCTTTCCTGAAATTATTAAAAATTAGCTAAACCTCTGTTTATTCACAAAAAAATGCGAATTTTGTAGATTGAATATAAAAAAATAAGATTTATGAGCCTTTTTGAACAAATTAACAAAGACATAAAGCAGGCAATGCTAAACAAAGAAAAAGACAAACTGGAAGCATTACGTGCCATAAAGGCGGCATTCTTGCTGGCAAAAACCGAAAAAGGTAATTCAGAACTTACACCTGAAAAAGAACTTGAAATTGTAAGAAAACTCGTTAAGCAAAGGAAGGACAGTGCGGAAATTTACATGCAAAACGGAAGAAAAGATTTGGCTGATGCCGAATTGTTTCAAGCATCCGTAATAGAAAAATACTTGCCGGCACAAATGAGTGATGAAGAATTGGAAGCAGAAGTAAAAAACATTATTGCCGAAACAGGTGCAAGCTCAATGAAAGATATGGGCAAAGTAATGGGAGCGGCAACAAAAAAACTAGCCGGCAAAGCAGACAACAAACGAATTGCCGAAATGGTAAAAAAATTACTCGGAGCATAAAATATGCCTGACCACGCCAAAACAATAGGGGCAAAAGTTTTTTTGTCCCTGTTTGAAAAAGAAGCGGAAAAATTTGCTTTTTTCACGGATAAACACAGACGGATTGTTCTTCGCAACAAAGTACAATCCTATCTGCCTGTATTGTCTCAAGGACTAACGAAAAATTACGAGACGGTTTTTTATTTGTTCGAAAACGAAGACAAAGCCCTTTATTTTCTCAACGACATTCGCAACCTATATCCCGGCAAGACCATTTTGTTTTTTCCTTCGGCCCAAACTTCATCTCCGGTAGAAAGCATTCGTAAAACCGACACGGCAAACCTTGTAATTCGCAACGAGACAGTAAGCAAACTTGCAGCCGGAACTCCCGCCGTAGTTGTATCGTATTACGAAGGATTTGTGCAAAAAGTGCCCGCAAAAAAAGAAATAAAAGCCAAAACTTTTTCATTAAAGCAAGGCAATGACGTAAATTACGACAACCTTTTCGGTTTTCTGGAAGAAAACAACTTCAGACGCACCGATTTTGTTTATGCCACAGGGGAATTTTCCGTAAGGGGAAACATCATTGATATTTATCCGTACAATTACGAAAATCCGCTAAGAATAATCCTTGATGACGAAAAAGTTGAAAAAATCCGCTTTTTTGACATTTCTACACAATTAACTGTAGGGGAAGATTTACAGGAAGTAAGCCTTTTGCCCCAAATTGAACCCGATAAACAAGAAGAAGAAACCAATGTTCCCGTTTTTGATTATGCCGACACGAATAAAACATTGTTTGTTGCCGAAAACTTACCGCTGCTGATTGACAGTTTGGAAGATGAAAACAATCAATCCGACAACATAATTACCCCTGAAGAATTTAAAAGGTTTGTTTCGCAGGTTAAACTAGTGGAAACAGGCATTGAAACACTTTACAAAGATTCTTTTGTATTTGAAACCGATGCGTCTCCCGTAAAAAATTACACCAAAAGCCTAAACCTTTTTGTTAAAGACATAGAAAAATATTTGTCGGAAGGATACATTACCGTTTTTGCCTCCGGAAATCCAAAACAATACGAAAGGCTGCAAACCATACTTGCTGACAATAACGTGCAAGCAAATGTCAACTTTCTGAACATACCGCTGTCGCAAGGCTTTTTTGCTAATGAAAGGAAAGTATTTGTAATTACCGACCCGGAACTTTTCAACAAAACGGTAAGGCCATACAGACCGCGAGTAAAAAAGCAGCGAGCCACCAAATTTTTGCAAGACATAAGTTCACTGAAACCGGGAGATTACATTGTACATATTGATTACGGTATAGGCAGGTTTGCGGGACTTGAAAAGATTGAAAAAAACGGCAAGTTGCAAGAAGCGGTAAAAATTATTTACAAAGACAACGACATACTTTATGTAAGCATTCATGCACTGCACAAAATATCAAAATATCGCGGAAAAGACGGCGAACAACCCACTATCCACAAACTCGGCGGCAAAATTTGGCAAAAAACAAAGCAAAAGACCAAGAAAAAAATAAAAGACATTGCCAAAGAGCTAATCGATCTCTACGCCAAGCGACGTGCTTCAAAAGGTTTTGCATTCTCGCCCGATACATACTTGCAGCAAGAACTTGAAGCATCGTTTATGTATCAGGACACTCCCGACCAGCAAAAAGCTACTGAGGATGTTAAAGTCGATATGGAAAAGCCCGTACCAATGGACAGGCTTATTTGCGGAGATGTGGGCTTCGGCAAAACGGAAGTTGCCATACGGGCAGCATTCAAAGCCGTAGTAGACGGCAAACAGGTTGCGGTACTGGTTCCTACTACCATTTTGGCACTTCAACATTACAAAACCTTTTCGGAACGGCTGCAAAATTTCCCTGTTACCGTTGATTTTATCAGCAGGTTCAAAAATACCAAACAGCAAAAAGAAACTTTGGAAAAACTTAAAAGCGGGAAAATTGATATCATAATCGGCACTCACCGCTTGCTGAGCAAAGATGTAGTTTTCAAAGATTTGGGCTTGCTGATTTTAGACGAAGAGCAAAAGTTCGGTGTTGCCGCAAAAGAAAAATTAAGAAAAATAAAGCACAATGTAGATACACTCACTCTTACCGCTACTCCTATTCCGCGCACATTGCAATTTTCACTAATGGGAGCAAGGGACATTTCCATCATTAACACTCCTCCGCCAAACAGGTTACCCGTGCATACCGAACTCATTACCTTTGATATGGATATTATCCGCGAAATTGTGCTATACGAAATAAACAGAGGCGGACAAGTATTTTTTATAAACAACAGGATACAAAACATTTATGAAATAAAAGAACTCTTCGATAAACATCTGCCGGAAGTGAAAACCGCAGTGGCTCACGGACAAATGAAGCCCGAAGAATTGGAAAAAATTATGGTGTCATTCATTGATGGCGATTACGATGTGCTTATTTCTACCAGCATCGTTGAGTCGGGATTGGACATAACCCGTGCCAACACAATGATAATAAACAATGCACATCATTTCGGACTGAGTGACTTGCACCAGCTACGCGGTCGTGTTGGCAGATCAAACATAAAAGCATTTTGCTACCTTGTTACACCTCCACTATCGTCTTTGCCAAACAAAGCAAGGCAAAAACTTATGGCACTTGTAGAATATTCCGACCTTGGCAGCGGTTTTAATATCGCCTTGCAAGACCTTGAAATAAGGGGAGCAGGAAATTTGCTCGGTGCCGAGCAAAGCGGCTTCATTACGGATATAGGTATAGAAACTTACCAAAAAATACTAGATGAGGCAATTATGGAGTTGCGACTCGAAGAAAAAGATTTATTTACGCAAAACGAAGAAGAAAAAAACCAACTGGAAAATTGGATTACAGACAGTAAGATAGAGACCGATTTGCCTGTAATGATATCGTCCCACTATGTAGAAAGCGACTCGGAGCGTGTAAAACTCTATTACGAACTGAATAAAATAAATAACGAAGAAGAACTAAAAACATTTACAGATCACTTAATAGACCGCTTTGGTCCGCTACCCCAAGAAACATTATTGCTCTTTGATATAATCAGAATTAAATGGATAGGCAAGCGCTATGGAATGGAAAAGATAATTTACAAAAACGGCTATCTTAAAATTTCATTTGTGGAAAATGAAAAATTTTACGCATCACCACAATTTGATTTAATCATAAAATCTCTGCAAAAATTCGGCTTTCAACTCAAGGCGGAAACACCAACAAAAGCAGCAATCTTAAAAGAAAATGCAGGTGATTTTGACGAAATGAGAACTTTTTTCTATTTTTTGGAAGAAAAATCGGAAGTAAACAATGTGTAAAATCAAATAAAAAAGTTTAATTTCGCAAAAAAGTAAAAAAAGATGAAAAGTTTATTTCCATTTATTGCTTCGGTATTGATGTTTGTGTCATGTGCAAACAATAGTAATTCAATCAATAATGAATCCAAAGATGATTCTGCTAAAATAGAAAAATCAAATCAAACAGATTTAAAACAAGATTCTCAGATAATACAATACACAACTACTGTAAAGTCTAACCAAGATGAGAATGCTGTTTTTACTGATACTACGAAAGAAAATGAAAAAGTAAAACAAGTAAATATCGAAAAGTTGGGAATTTCTTTTACCATACCTAAAACATTTGTACAAGTAGGCAAAGTTGTAGAAGCTAAAGATTTACAAGGCAATGTGAGAAATACCCAGATAATTTACAAAGACTCTGTTTTGAGTGCTGAAATTACCATAAAAATGCATAACCCGCCGTTTGCAGAAAAACTCTACAACACTTTTAAGAATGCAAAAAATGCAGAGGATGTTAAAATTTCAGGCTTATCTGGTTATGAGAAAACAATGGTGTTTGACATGAACGGTAGGGGGCAAAAATTAGATGTTCCGGAAAAAGTAGTTTCATATTTCTTGCTGAACAACGGAAAAGGTTATGAAATAATATTACAAGTTCCCGAAAATAATTTTGACAAAGCGGAAAAAGAATTAAATGTTATAATAAATAGTTTAACCATAAAATAAAGGCTTATGAAAAAAATTATTTTTTCGATTTTTTTAATGATATTATCCATACTGGGAATAAAAAATACATATGCACAAATTTACGGTATTGATGTTTCTCATTATCAAGGAGATATAGATTGGAATGCCGTTGCAAACGACGGTAAGGTTTTTGCCTGGGTAAAAGCGACAGACGGACGCACATATACAGATTCTAAATTTGTTCAAAATATGACTAACGGGCAAGCTGCCGGTGTAGTTATGGGAGCATATCATTTTGCCCGTCCTATCAGTAATTCTGCAACATCGGAAGCAAATCATTTTCTGGCAGTTGCAGGAAATTATATCGGAGACGGATTTTTACCTCCTGTTTTAGATTTGGAAGATCCGAATACCAGCACTCATTTGACAAGTTATTTTACCAGCTCACAACTCACCGCGTGGGTTCAAGAATGGATGGATGTGGTAGAATCGCATACGGGAGTAAAACCTGTGATTTATACTAGCGGTTCTATTGCAGATTATTTAGGAAGTTCCCTTACACAATACGGGCTTTGGATAGCCGATCCTGATGGTAATCCTTCCGATCCTCCCACACATATCGGACATTGGAATACTTGGGTTTGCAAGCAATATTCTTGGAATGGTGTTGTTTCCGGAATAAATACAACATCAGTAGATTTGGATGTGTTTCATGGATCAACTCAAGATTTTTACAATTTTATTTCTGCTAATACAGACCCGCCTGAAAATGATGAATGTGCAAATGCAATTACTTTGCAAAGTTCCGAAAATTGTAATCCTGTAGAAGGTACTGTAAATTTTGCAACACACGACAACGGATTTAACCCCGGCAGTTGTGATAATTATTCCGGTACACCGCTTGGTGCGGGAGTGTTTTATAAGTTTGTAGCTACTCATACACAACATACTATTACTGTTCAACCACAAGGAGACCTTGATGCTGTATTAGTACTTTACCATGGCAATGATTGTAATTCGCTTCAAGAAGTGGCATGTGTTGATGCTCCCGGAGGAGGTGGTGTTACCACAACATTGATAGATACAAATTTGATTGTAGGAGACACATATTATATTAGAATTTATGACTATGGCAGTGTAAATGCTAATAATGGTGATTTTACTATTTGTATAACTAATCCGGGAGATACCTCTTCGACAACCGGTCCTGAAAATGATGAATGTGCAAATGCTATTCTTTTACAAAGTTCTACTACTTGCAACCCAATTGATGGAACTGTAAATGATGCAACACACGATAACGGATTTAATCCGGGCAGTTGTGATAATTATTCCGGTACACCGCTTGGTGCGGGAGTGTTTTATAAGTTTGTAGCTACTCATACACAACATACTATTACTGTTCAACCACAAGGAGACCTTGATGCTGTATTAGTACTTTACCATGGCAATGATTGTAATTCGCTTCAAGAAGTGGCATGTGTTGATGCTCCCGGAGGAGGTGGTGTTACCACAACATTGATAGATACAAATTTGATTGTAGGAGACACATATTATATTAGAATTTATGACTATGGCAGTGTAAATGCTAATAATGGTGATTTTACTATTTGTATAACTAATCCGGGAGATACCTCTTCGACAACCGGTCCTGAAAATGATGAATGTGCAAATGCTATTCTTTTACAAAGTTCTACTACTTGCAACCCAATTGATGGAACTGTAAATGATGCAACACACGATAACGGATTTAATCCGGGCAGTTGTGATAATTATTCCGGTACACCGCTTGGTGCGGGAGTGTTTTATAAGTTTGTAGCTACTCATACCACACACACTATTACAGTTGATCCGCAAGGAGATTTGGATGCTGTTGTAGTTCTTTATCACGGCAATGATTGTAATTCTTTGCAAGAAGTTGCTTGTGTTGATGCCCCTGGAGGAGGAGGTGTTACTACAACTTTAACTGCTGATAATCTGATAGTTGGTGACATGTATTATATAAGGGTTTATGATTACGGTAGTGTAAATGCCAGCAACGGTGACTTCTCCATCTGTGTAACAAACCCTGATACTCCGACAGGACCGCCAAATGATGAATGTGCAAATGCAATTACACTTCAAAGTTCAGTTAACTGTAATCCAATTGACGGAACGGTAAACAATGCAACACATGATAATGGATTTAATCCGGGTAGCTGTGATAATTATTCCGGCACACCGCTTGGTGCAGGGGTATTTTACAAGTTTGTTGCTACTCATTCAACACACACTATTACAGTTGATCCGCAAGGGGATCTTGACGCTATAGTTGTGCTTTATCACGGAAGTGATTGCAATTCACTTCAAGAAGTTGCTTGTGTTGATGCTCCGGGCGGTAGTGGTGTTACGACAACTCTAACTGCAGATAATCTTGTGCCGGGTGAAACTTACTATATCAGGGTTTATGATTATGGTAGCGTGAATGCAAGTAACGGAGATTTCTCAATTTGTGTAACCAATCCTGATACTCCGACAGGACCGCCAAATGATGAATGTGCAAATGCAATTACACTTCAAAGTTCAGTTAACTGTAATCCAATTGACGGAACGGTAAACAATGCAACACACGACAACGGATTTAATCC
>JALTDM010000172.1 GCA_027074135.1 Bacteroidales bacterium | reverse complement strand
ACTAATTTTTGTTTTGATTTACCTTCTTTGAGCAGTTTTTGTTTCTTTTTGTCCAACTTGTAGTAGTGTGCATTTCTTTCGGCAAGGTCAAGTAAGTGTTTTTTGTCTCCAATTTTAGGTACTGTAAAAGTTATACCGGTAAGTTTCATTTCCACATCAAAAGGCACTAGTATTTCTTTTGATTTACTGTCAAATCTCTCACGAATATCTATGATTGCATACTGCAAAAGTTCTTGTTTGGTTTCATTAAGTTTCTTTTTAATCTCAGCCGTGTAAGTTTGCATTATGGCACCATTTACCACATTAAAATAATTTACATAAGCAGCATCTTCGTCATCGGCAATTGCAAACACATCTACATTATGAATAGTAGGATTTACCACAGTTGATTTAGCTTGAAATTTTCGCAGAATATCAATGCGTTCTTTTATTTCCTGTGCCTGTTCGAATTTGAGTTCAGCCGCATATTCCTTCATCATTTTTTCAAGATAGCGGATAGCATCGTTTATATTCCCTTTGAGAATGTTACTAATCTGACTTATTTGTTGTTGGTATTCTTCCTCGCTTTGGAGCCCGACACACGGCGCTTTGCATTTTTTTATGTGGTATTCAAGACAGACTTTAAACTTACCGGCTTTTATGTTGGATTGTGAAAGATTATACTTGCAGGTGCGCAGGTAAAACAATTTACGGAACATATCCAACAATGACCTCGCAAGCCGTGCCGATGTATATGGTCCAAAATATTGCGAACCGTCACGGACAACATTACGGGTAAGAAAAACACGCGGGAACGGTTCGTTTTTTATTACAATAAACGGATAAGTCTTGTCATCTTTAAGCATTACATTGTAGCGCGGTTGGTATTTTTTTATAAGGTTGTTTTCCAGCAGTAAAGCATCTGTTTCGGTATCTACTACAATGTACTCAATGTTACGGATTTTTCTTACAAGCACTTGAACTTTTCCGGATTCAGGTGTTTTGTTGAAATACGAACTTACGCGCTTTTTCAAGTTTTTTGCCTTGCCTACATATATGATTTTACCGCTTTTGTCGTAAAACTTATATACACCCGGTTGCGACGGTAGAATTTCAACTTTATGTCTCAAATGCTCGGGTATCATAACCAATAATCTGGATTAACATAAAATCAAAGTTAGCATAAAAATTTTGAAGCTTAAAAATTAGGACGGACAAAATGATTTGGTAATTCTCTATTTCCTATCAACGATACAGAAACAGCATAGATTCCGAAAAGAGTCCGGAATGATGCTTTCAGCATAATACTATTCGACTAACTAAATTAACTATTCTTTCAAAAATTTAACAACCGAAACATTATTTTCCGTTTGGATTTTTACCATATACAAGCCGTTGCTTTCGTTTGATAAATCAATGTGTGCAGGAAAACTTTCTACCGTTGAATGATATACCAATATGCCGTTTGAGTTGTAAATAAAAATATTTGCTCTTTGAATATCGGCGGGTGCAGAAATCTTAAATTGACCATTTGTTTGATACTGTCCCAAAAAGTGTGTAAAGAGAGGTTTCCTAAATTTGTAAAGTTTAAAATACTTATTAACTAAAAAGTAATTATTATGAAAAACCTCAACTTTACACAGGAGCAAGTTACAAAAATTTTGTCAGACATTGCCGTTGGCAAAGAAGGAATTAGCAAAGTTTTAAAGATTTTTTTAGAAGCGTTAATGCGTGCAGAACGGTTGGAACATAACCAAAGGTTACATGATATAAGTAATGGTTATCGCCCAAGGAAAGTAATAAGCAATAATATGATTTTTGAGCTTCGGGTTCCTCGCAGTCGTTATCATCACTTTTATCCTGTATTATTGGCAGTATTAAAATCCCAACGTGTAGAAATGGAAGAGTTAGCCTTTAAGTTGTATGGCAGTGGTTTAACAACAGAACAAGTAGGAGATATATTTAAAGACCTGTATGGCAAGCATTATTCGACTTCACAAGTAAGTCGTATGTTTGCTTATGCCGGAGAAGAAGTAAAACAATGGCTTGAGCGTCCATTGGAGAGTTATTATCCTATTATTTACATTGATGCTACTTATATTAGCACAAGGCGGGTAGATAGCGTAAGCAAAGAAGCTTATTATACGGTATTAGGAGTAAAACCTGACAGAACAAGAGATGTTTTATCAATAATAAATTTGCCTACGGAAAGTAAAGAAGGTTGGAAGTATGTGTTTGACCGGTTACGAGCCGGAGGTGTTAAAAGAGTTGATTTAGTGGTAAGTGATGCCTTTTTAGGAATAGAAGATGCTGTATCAAGTGTTTATAGAGGTGCATCACATCAATTTTGTGTATTCCATCTAAAAAAGAATATACTACTGCAAATAAAACCAAAAGATAAAAAGGAAATAGAATTGGAATTAGATGAAGTCCTTACAACAGATAATAAAGAAGACAATATAAGTAAAGGCTGGCAAAGGTGGTTGAACTTCATAGAAAAGAATAAAAATAAATATCCTGTATTAGGAAAGATGAGTTCAGAGAGGTATCTTTATTATTTTACCTATTTGCAGTATGATTATCGTATCCGTTCAATGGTATATACAACTAATTGGTTGGAGCGGTTACATAGGGAT
>JALTDM010000171.1 GCA_027074135.1 Bacteroidales bacterium | reverse complement strand
CCGTAACTCCAACCTTGTATTCCAATCCTGCTTGAATCAACATAAGGAAGCGTGTAAAGGTATTTTACTGCTGATATTTGGTCTTGTGTTTCAAGTTTTCCCATTTGACCATATGTAGCTTGCCTGAATTCTTTACCTCTGCCGTTTGTTCCCCTGTTGTCAACGGAAACCACAATGTATCCTTGTTCTGCAATGTACCTGTGCCACATAGAAGTATAATCCCATTCATCCATTACGGTTTGATAGCCGGGTCCGCCGTAAACAGTCATAAAAACAGGATATTTCTTTTTCGGGTTAAAATTTTTTGGCTTAATCATCCAACCGTAAAGTTTTACCCCGTAATCTGTTGTGAATGAGAAAAATTCTTTTTTCGGCGGGTCGTATTCTTTAAGTGTTTCTTTTAGAGCAGCATTATCTTCTATTACTCTGATCTTTTTGCCTTTAGTATTAAATAGTGTGAATGATACGGGAGTTTCTGAATTTGAGTATGAAATGATGTAATAGCTGAAGTTTTTGTTTAAATAAATGTCGTTTACTCCTGTGCCTACACTTAATTTTTCTTTGCCTGTGCCGTCAAGTTTTATTCGAAATACATCTTTGGTATATGGTGATTGTTCGTCTGCAATGTAGTAAACATAACCGTTTTTGTTGTCAACGCCTTTTACTTCAAGTACTTCGTATTGACCTTTGGTAAGTTGTTTGATTTGATTTCCGCTCATATCATACAGGTAAAGGTGGTTGTAGCCGTCTTTTTCGCTTAGCCACAGAAATTCTTTGCCGTTGTCCAAAAAAGTGAGAGCATCGTTTATTTCTATGTATTTATCGTCTTTTTCTTTCAGTAAAGTTGAAACTGTTGATGAGTTTACATCATAAAGCATAAGGTTGAGTTCGTTTTGCAACCTGTTCATTACTATAAATGAAAGTACACCCGGATTTTTTGTCCACTTAATCCTGGGTATGTATTGGTCGTCATATAGTTTTGAGTTTACCTCTTTTGTGCTGCCGTTTGCCAAATTGTAAACGTGAAGTGTTACCGTTGAATTTGTTTCACCTGCTTTGGGATATTTGTAGCGGTATTCGGAAGGGTAGAGGCCATCGTAAATAGGGAAGCAAAATTCCTTAACTTTTGATTCGTCAAATTTAAGATATGCAATATTTTTCCCGTCGGGAGACCATTCGTAAGCCTTGGCAAAAGAAAATTCTTCTTCGTAAACCCAATCCGGGATGCCATTTATGATTTTGTTTTTTTCTCCGTCAGTTGTGATTTGTGATGTTTTTCCGCTTCCTAAATCTTTTATATACAAGTTGTTATTGCAAACAAAAGCCACTTTTTTTCCGTCAGGTGAGAACGAAGGTTCTTGTTGTTTGTCTTTATCATACAGAGGTGTGAGTGTTTTTGTCTTGAAATCATAGATATAGTAATAAGCCTTTTTTGAGTGCCTGTAAATGTGTTCGGTTTTTGTGCCGAAAAGGATTTTTGTTTCATCGGGAGAGAATACATAATTATCTATTGCTGAAATATCTTTGGCTTCGGGTAAATCTTTTATTGTGTTGTATTCAAAAACGGTTCCGAGTAGTTTACCGGATTTGTAAGAATACTTGTTTACCTTGCCGAATTGCAATACAGTATAGGTTTTGCCGTCGTTAGACGAAACCATATTGTCAAGATACTTGGGATAAAATTTATAATATGCCCAAATATCTTCCAGTGTGATTTGTTTTTGTGTAAATCCTTGAATACTAATTACAATACTTACAATAATTAAAGCTATTCTTTTCATAATTTTTTTGTTTTTCATTTTATGTTTGTCATCCCTCTGTATCTCCCCTCAAGGTGAGAAATATTGTTTCTTCCCTTGAATGAGGATTAAGGTGGCTGATTGTAAATTTAAAGAACATTCAAAAATTCAAAAAAATGATATATTAAATTATACCTAATACACATAAACCATATACATTAGTTAGCCATAGTTTTATTATTTATTTTTTAATTTCTGAATCATTTTATCTATCTCTTTTTCTGAAAAGTTGCCACTTATATTAACTTTTCCGTCCATAATCTCAAAATTTACAGTAGGTAATGAAACAATTTGCTTATCTATTACTATTGCGATTGGTTTTCCAATATTTTCTTTTGTTAGCAAATAAAATTTTTGTGCTCCTTCTTTTGTAAATATGATACTAATTTCCGGTCTATTTTCATTGTTGCGGCTATAAACCTTCTTCACTTCAAGAATGTCTTTTAATGTCAAAGATGGTTTATTTTTCAATTTAATATCCTTGTCATCTGTTGAAAAAGAATAATTGACTGTTTCATAAAAACCATCTGCTCTATCAACCGATATTGGTTTAAATTTATTTGTTGGTTTTTTAGCGGTTTTACTGAAATTTTGAGTTAAAGTTTTTATTTCTTCATCTATATCGTTAAATTTAGAAGCAAAAACTTGATAAGTTTCTCTAGAATTAAAGAATTTATCAAAAGCACTTGTCTGAATAAATTCATAAATGTCATTAATTTCTTTATCACTAAATTCTTCATTAAACGCACTAACTAATCTTTTAGTGATTTCTTTTTCTGTTAATTGTTTTTCTATTTCAATAATTTTCACACTATCATTTCCAGTTGCTTGATATTTTAAGGCTTCCAATTTGAGTTTCAAATTTCTATATTGTGTTTCAACTAGTTTAAATTTATTTATAATAGCCATTGTTTTTTCTTGTCTATTGGTTTCACAAGACGATAAAAGATTAAAAAATAATAAAACTACTATAATTATCAGTATCCCTTTAATGTCTATGATTTTCATTTATCTTTATTATAACTAATACATTAGCAAATTAAACTATTAATCATTTATCATTGTTTTCTTTATCGTTTCAAACGCCAAATCAGGTGCTTCTATAAATGAGGCGTGACCTACATTTTTCAGAATTTCAACTTTTACATTTTCATTATCCGGTGAAATGTGTTCATTGACAACTTCAAGTGGAATCAGCCTGTCTTTGTCACCTGCCAAAACCAAAAGCGGAAAATCTGCTTTGTGAACAAAATCCATATTGTCCTTTCTTAACCTCATACCAAGCAAAGCAGCAATTATACCTTCTGTTTTGGTATTTATGGCAATCTCAATAAATTTATCAATAATGCCTTTATATTTTTTTTCGTTTTCTTCGGCAAACATCAGAGGAATAAGATCTTTCATCAGTGCAGTTTTTTTACCTCTTTTTAGTATTTCAACTTGTCGCAGTCTGCCTTCTTTTTTTTCAGGAGGGTCTTCTTTGGCGTGAGAATTTAGCAATACGAGCCCGCTAAGCGAATCTTTGTATTTTTTTGCAAATTCCAGTCCGATATACCCGCCCATAGAATGCCCAATGAACAAAATTTTTTCTTTTGTCAGCTTGCTCACCACTTCATATACTACATCAGCGAATAATTCCATAGTGTGAACTTCCGAAATCATATCACTTTTGCCGAATCCCGGAAGGTCAATGCTTATAGTGGTGTATTCTTGTGCAAACAAAGTTTCAAAACCGCTCCAGTTTTCAATAGATTCGGGAAAGCCGTGCACCAATACAACAACCTTTCTACCACTACCTTCCAGCTTATAATGAATTTTGCTGCCTTCTATTTCAATAAAACCTGTCATTGCTTTTAATTTTAATTACAAAATTACCTTTTTTTCCTTTTCCAAGTTAAAAAACACTGTTAATTGCTTCTACGGGAACTAATTCAGATGCTGTCTTTGCAGGCACAAATCCTGCTAATAAACCGATAACTACAGAAATAACCAACCCTTCAATTATATTTGTTACACTTAAATGAAAATCGATAAAATCAATAGTATGATTTATAATGAAAAATCCAATGTAAATAAAAACCAGTCCTATAATTCCGCCAATAGCTGAAAGAATGGACGATTCAAATAAAAATTGCAGAAGTATGAAATAATTTTTTGCACCGAGAGCTTTTTGAATGCCTATTATTTTTGTTCTTTCTTTTACAGACACGAACATAATATTTGCAATACCGAAACCGCCAATCAGAATAGAAAAAATACCGATTATCAGTCCCGCCGAATTTAAAGTTTTGAAAAATCCTTTTATTCCGTTTGTTATCAGACTTGTTTGGTTCAGAGCAAAATTATCATCGGCATTGGGTGGCAGATGCCTTATTTTTCGCAATTTCCGTTTTAGTTCGAGTTTCAATTTAGAAATATCAATATTTTTTTTGCACTTTACCGTTATGTATGGTTGCGATGCTTCATTATTTATATCCATAATTCGGTATGCCGAAGTAACAGGGATGAGGACAAAATGATCTACATCAAATCCCATATTTATACCCTGTTTTCTAAGTAATCCTATTATTTTGTATTTTATGCCTGATATTTTAATATATCTGCCTACGGAATTTTTGTTTCCAAATAAAGATTTTGAAATTTCATTTCCCAATATTGCTACATTTTTGCCATAGCGTGTTTCTTGTTTTGTAAAATATCTGCCTTTTATAATATCATATTTGTTTATTTTGTTAAATGAAAATGTTGTTGCAACAGTTGTAATAGAGTTTAATGAGTTTTTTTTACTCTTAATATTTTGTGGAGAAAGTGAAATAAAAGCTACGGCAGAAGCATTTTTTAAACTGTTTTTCAATTCTTTGTATTCTTTGTATGTAGGAGTAGGTCTATTTATATATTTCCACCAAGGGAAGTTTCTGCCGTCTGTTACCCAAGGCCATTTTTGAACATAAATTACATCATCGCCCAAATTACCCAAATTTTCGGTAATAAAACTTTGCAGGGAATCTATAACTGAAAAAATAGAAACTATTACAAAAATTCCAATAGTAATTCCCAGAAGAGAAAGTAAAGTTCTTAATTTATTTGTTACCAATGAAGAAATTGCATAAACAAAACTTTCTTTTATTTGCCGTAAAATAATTCTCATTGGCAATAAAACTAAAAAAGAGGCTGCAAGAGCCTCTTTTTATTAAAAAATTATCTCAAAAACGGGAATTGATTACCGTAATAAAAGCCTGAATTACCAAGCATTTCTTCGATTCTGATAAGTTGGTTGTATTTAGCAATCCTTTCACCTCTAGATGCTGAACCTGTTTTAATTAAACCTGTGTTGAGAGCAACTGCCAAATCTGCGATAGTTGTATCTTCCGTTTCTCCGGATCGATGGCTTATTACATTAGTAAATCCACTTTCAGCTGCCATTTCCACAACATCAATAGTTTCTGTTAATGTTCCTATTTGGTTTAGTTTAATGAGAATTGAATTTGCCACTCCCATTTCAAGACCTTTTGCAAGTCTGGTCGGATTTGTTACGAAAATATCATCGCCAACCAGTTGTATTTTATCTCCAAAAGTCTGAGTAAGTTTAACCCAATTATCCCAGTCATCTTCGGCAAGTCCGTCTTCAATTGAAACAATTGGATATTTTTTAACAAGTTTTTGATATAATTTTATCAAATCATCTGCTGTAAGTTCTTCGCCGGTAGATAAACGATAAACTTTCTTTTCTTCATCATAAAACTCAGAAGCAGCGGCGTCAAAAGCTAAGAAGATATCTTTTTCAGGATTATATCCGGCTTTTTTTATTGCCAATAAAATTAATTCAATAGCTTCTTCATTAGATTTCAAATTAGGAGCAAAACCGCCTTCGTCACCTACATTAGTAGAATATCCTTTTTCTTTAAGTACTGATTTTAGAGAATGGAAAACTTCAGAACCCATTCGTAGGGCTTCCGAAAATTTTGTTGTATTTACCGGCATAATCAGGTATTCTTGAAAATCAACCTTATTGTCTGCGTGTACACCCCCGTTTAGAATATTCATCATTGGAATAGGAAGTAAATTTGCACGTATTCCTCCTATATATCGGAATAACGGCTGTCCGGATGAAATGGATGCAGCCCTTGCCACAGCAAGAGAAACACCTAGTATCGCATTTGCCCCAAGATTTGATTTGTTTTCTGTTCCGTCCAATTTCAAAAGAGCCTCATCAATATCTCTTTGGTTAAAAACGTATGCACCTTGCAACTCTTTGTCTATAATGTTATTCACATTATAAACTGCTTTTAAAACACCTTTCCCACCGAATTTACCAGGGTCATTATCTCTGAGTTCAATGGCTTCATGTTTTCCTGTAGAGGCGCCTGACGGTATTGCTGCACGTCCAATAACTCCTCTGTCTGTCATTACATCAACTTCTATAGTAGGATTCCCTCTTGAATCAAGGATTTGTCTTGCTTGAATTTTTGCTATTCTTCCCATTTTTTTAAATTTTTTAGTTAAACATTAACAAAAGTAACTTATTTTTTCCAATAATATTATTTTAACCGGTATAAAAAACAAAAGGCATCTCCCAATTAAGGAAGACGCCCTTTATTTTAGAGTTTTAACGTATTATTTTTTCAATAATTTAATTGTATATGATTCATTGTCTTTAGACAGTTCTACAAAATAAACACCCGGTTTAAGGTCTTTGATATTAACTAATTGAAGGTTGGATTTTACTTTCCCTTCTTTTACCTTAACTCCAACCAAGTTTGATATTTTGTATGTGTAACCGCCAGCATTTGTAATAACAAATTCATTTTCAGCAGGATTTGGATAAATTCTGAAATCGTTTTCGTCTTTATAACTTACTGCATTAGTAACAGGTAAAGCTAACTTGGTAGTTTGCAAAACTTCTTTAGTACCGTTATCTTGCAAGAAGATAACAACATCGCAATTTGCAAGATTCCAAGTAGAGTCGGCTGTGAAGTTATACGAGAATTCTGCGGAATCTTCGGCACTTGAAAAAGAAACTGTTTCTCCCGTGCTACCCGGTATCATTTTCCTAAGAGCAAAGTTTACTTTTGTTAATCCTTGCCAACTTCTGGGTATATCGGTTTCGGTAATAGCGACAAAAAGAGATTTATTTCCGGGGAAGTAGTCGGAGAATTGGTTTATTTTCACATTTACAGTATACTCATTGTTGCCGTTTGACACTACTTCTGGAGTAATCGTGTATAGGGACTTATGAGCAATTCGTTCTTCATAAGAAGGTTGATAAGCACTGTATAAACTTTGAGTATGATTTCCTCCTACCCATTCATGAAAACTTCCATCCATTTCAACAGTTGGAGTTCCCGTTACTCCATAATAATTTACTCTTGTATCAACTACAGGGATATAGAATTCATCACTACCTTGCCATTGTGTATGATATGCTATCGGTGCTATTTTATCGTTGTTTGCAACCATATCATCTATTCCCATTGCTGCACCGGGACAATAATAACAATTTACTTCGGTAAAGTCTTCTACTAGAACATAATCCCTGTCAACACCGCCCGGTATATTTACACTAGCTTCATTGGATGCCAAAGAATATCCTTGTCCGTCATAATAACCTCTTACTACATACACATAATCGCCGGGATAAACATTTTGGTCAGTGTAAGAAGTTCCGGTTATGTTATTTGCTATTTCTATTCCATTTCTAAAAACAGCATAACTGGCAGGTGCATTGGCAGGTGCTTCCCAAGTTAAATCCACATCTTTATTGTTTAATGTTGCTGTTAGGTTTAATGGAGCATCCAAAGTTGAAAGCGAAGGGTCAAAAACCAAATCATCCATATAAAAACCGGATATTTCATTATTGTTATCTCCTGTCCATCCGAAAAAGTCGAATGCATCAAGTTTAAGATTATTATTGCCGCCATTGGTTCCTTCACTCCATTTCCATGAATAAACTTCTGAATTATTTACAACGAATGTTGCCAAATCTTGGTCTAAATCTACATAAAGTTCAACAGGGAACCAAGTGTCATAAGGAAATGTAAATGTGGCAGATTCTGCACCATTGGCATCAATAGAACCTTGTCCTCCCGAACGGAAATAAACTTGAAACCCCCATACACTATTGCTTCCGGCAAAATCTTGAAGAGCATTGAAATACCCGATTTTACCATTTTCAATGTATGCCATAAAAGTCAACTTGGTTCTGCCTGTTGTTATATCATTTACATTTAAAACTAAATCGTTGTTGTTTGCTATTAGAACACTATTTGGTGTTGAGTTTGCATAAGTATTATTAACAAGAGGATCTTCAGAGCCTCCGGGTGCGTTACTCCATGTTGTCCAAGGACTGCCAGCTTGTTGAGCAAAAGGCTGTCCGGCAGTGTACGAGTCAAAATTTTCGTTTACTTGTGCTTTAACTATCTATCCTAAAAGCACAGCAATTAATAAAATTGTAAATTTTTTCATAACTTACTGTTTTTTATTCTTTTCTATAACTTTATCTAAAGATTCTATTAGGTCTTTAATGTCCATTTTTGTAAACCCTGAAAGACTAATGGGAATATGTTCTTTAATTTCGTCTTTAATTTTTTCAAAAAGTACTAGTTCTTTTCTCAAACCGGAATTTCTTATTTCATATCTGTCAAGATTTTCATGGGTAAATGAAATTTTTTCCTTTTTATTTGAATATTCAAATTCAATTCTTCCATTTTCATCACTGTATGAAAGCAAGTAATATTTTCTTAAGTATAAAATATATTCTGCCACCAAATAAAAAACAAAAACACCGATTACCGTTTCTTTGTTATCATATTGCACAATATCTGGAGCCGTAACATACCAAACTAATACTCCCAATAAAATTATTAAAAGTAATAGCTGGAATGCTTTGTACTGCTT
>JALTDM010000170.1 GCA_027074135.1 Bacteroidales bacterium | reverse complement strand
TATAAGCCGCATCTAAGCCTATCGTTTGACCGGAGTATTTATTGGCAAGTTTATTTGTAAATATTCCGCCAACATAAGATTGCTTCCCTATTTCCCTTTTGTACCTGAATACCGTATTATTGGTTGAGGGTAATGTGTCGAATTTCTGTTCTTGCATATTAAGGAGTCCGACATCATTTTTCCCTACCTTACCAAAAAGCCGTGCTCCACCGATAATTGGCACTTGCATATTGCCTTCAATTCCAATCTGCCGTGTATAAAATGCCATATTTCTATCGCCCAAATAGTACGAGAAGTAGTTTTCGCCTTCCAAAAAGAATTGCCTTTTTTCGGGATAATAAACATTAAACCTTGATAAGTTTACGGGAATACGGTCAACTTCTACTTGTGCAAAATCCGTGTATGAAGTAAGATTTAGTTTTAGAGTCGGTGATAAATTTATGTTCAAGTCTCCTCCGCCTTTTAATACGGGAGACCTGCCTTCGTCTTTGTCATATTGTAATCCTGATAAAACATATGGTTTAAACTCAAATTTGCGGGAATAAGAAATTCCTTTCAGTCCGGTAAGTCTTCCTGCATTTACCACTGACCAAATTGAATTGTCGCGTGACCAACCTTGCCATAGTGCTTGTTCGTTTTCTGCCATTATATCTCTTTCAAAATTTACAGCCCATTCAAGATTGTCACCCGACTTGAATTGTAATGTGTTGAAGGGAATAAACACTTCTGCAAACCAACCTTTGTCAGTTATTTGTGTATGTGCATCCCACACTCCGTTCCAATCCTTGTTTGCATCTTCGCCGCCGTATATTTGCAAGTCTGCCCTTGCACCATAGGGATTTATTACAAAAAGGTATCCGTTTTTATTGTCGTTAAATGGGCTTAGCATTATTTGGAAGTTGTCTTCCGACCAATAATTGAAATCTACATTCAGGCTTTTGGCTACTATTTTAGACGGATCTTTTTGATAACACCAAACACCGAAATAAAGACCTGATTTGTCATACAAAACAGCTACTTCGGTTCGCTCAGTAACAGGTTGTCCGTAATTAAGTTCTCTTTGTGTGAAGTTTGATATATGTTGTGTCGTTTGCCAATCGGGTTCTTTTAGATTACCGTCAAAATTTATTTTATCTGTAATAAACTTTGCTTCGATTGTCGATGGTTCGGAGTGTTGAGCAAAAACAAAAAAAGGCAGCATTGTTAAAACAAATGGGATAATTTTTTTCATGACCCGTTATTTTGTGGCAAAAATACAACAATAGTCTTATCACTACACTGTTTTCTTCCGATTTGCAAAATATAGTCTTAAACTAACTAACTAAAAATAAAAAGCATGACGACACAGTTTGGCGCTACCTGGGTTTATTTTTGCTATTGTAACCTAAAAAAACTTAAATTATGGACAGCATAATCGAAATTAATGATTACCTGCTTGACTTAAGTAACATCAAGTACATTAAATGGTGGAAAGAAGATGTAGATTATTTTATAGTGGTAATTGAATTGCTTCGTGGTGCTGAATTTTACAAAGAAGTGTCGGATGTTTCAGACTATGAAGAAGTTATTGCTCATTACCCCAAAATAAAAATTAAAATATTCAATGAAAAGCAATTCAGTTCATTTATAAAAAGATTAAAAGAGGCTTGGAACGAATATCGCAATTGGCGAACAGAGAAAGAAATAGCAGAAATAGTTAAGAATCTGGTGTGAATATTTTTTTCGTTTCTATTTATCTACGCTTAATAGTTGGAGCTGAATTTGTTTGGAAAACGGGGAAAGGGAATCAATAATCTTAAATTTTTAACAGTGAGGTAGTTAAGAAATTGAAAAAGATTTTTAGTATTTGTCGTAAATATAGCATAAGCCCCGGAAACTTTTTCGGTTAAATTTATAATTGGGTTTTATAAGTCGGAGCATTTTAGTGCAAAGTAATGAACCAAATTACATCGCCTTACTTTTTTGTTTAAAAATTTTTGCAAAATTTTTTTATAGCGACACGCTTTGGCAGTGTGCCGAATTAAGTTTGCCGCGGAACTAAAAAATTTTAATTATGAAAAAAATTATCAGAACAATTGCGGTAGTGTTAATGCTTTTTTCGGTAACGGATTTTGTCTTGGCGGAATTTTTTGATGTTTATCTCACGGGTATTTTTTACCGTGCAGGATTTAAGCTGATTTATTGGACACCGTTTGCAACGGGAATGATAGGAATAATTTTGTATTACATAAGTATAATCTTTTTCAGACCGAAAGATGTAAACATTACCCAAGATTCAAAGGTACTGTCTGTCAATTACAATGAGAGTTTCTTCAGCTACCACGACGGCAAACTTTACATCACTCCCGAAAAAATCCGTTTTGACGGATTGGAAGACATTAATATTTTTTACAATGATATAGTGGAAGTAAAAAAGGACAAAGTCTGGTTTGTTATGCCTGCAATCTTAATAAAAACAAAAGATAGAGAATACTTGTTCTCTGGATTGTTTAACAGTGGAAAAATAGTTGAACTGATAAAGAATTTCAAAAATAAAAATACATCCGGCACAAAAAAAGGCGGTAACAATTTGATTCAAACTGTAATTTTGATTTTGGTTTTGCTTTTTGTACAGGGTTGTGGTA
>JALTDM010000169.1 GCA_027074135.1 Bacteroidales bacterium | reverse complement strand
TATCCATAGTTATAGCATCAAAATCAACCTCTTGTACAAACTCAACCGCTTCTTGACCATTTTTTGCAAACCCTACATCGTAACCAGCTCTATCAAAAAGATTTCCTAACTGTTTTCTTATCAATGCACTATCATCTACTACTAAAATTGCTTTTGCCATAGTTTACTCTTTTTCTATATTTTGCAGATCTTCAAGTGAGATTATCTTGTTTAGTCTAAGTTCTAAGATAACTCTTTTACCTTCATCTAACGAGATTGTAGATTTTACTAATGCATCAGCATTTTTTGAAAGTGAAACAAATTTATCTTCTACAAACATTATATCGTTTACATCATCAACTATAAAACCTACTTTTTCATCTTCTATGTTACAAACAACGATTTTACTTTTCTCTGTTATGTTTGAGTTAAAGTCAAGTTTTTTAGATAGATTTACAACTGGAACTATTGAGCCTCTTAGGTTTATAACTCCCTCTATGTACTCATCACTCTCTGGTAGAGGGGTAACTTCTTGGTAGGTTATGATCTCTTGAACACCCTCTATGTCAAAAGCAAACTCCTCTTTGTCCATAGCAAAAACTGCTAGTTCTCTCATATTTTCACTCCTACTTTCATCTTCTGTTTCTGTTTGGCTAGTTTGTGAAACTGAAAATTTACTGATTAACTCTCTAAAATAAGTGGCATTAACAACTGAAACGATAGAATTTTTATCTTTGTATAATGCTTCTATCTTGTTATCTTGCATCGAGTTATTTAAAGACTCTAAGTTTGACAACTCTACATCTTTTATCTCTTCTACTACCTCTACACAAAGTGCTAGTTTTTTATCTTCATCTCTTAGTATCAACACTCTTGCATCATCATTTTTTATATCAACTGCTTCAAAACCAAACATTAGGTTAAAGTCAAAAACATCTATCACTTCATCTCTTAGTGTTATCGCTCCTAAATTTGAACTATTACTTCCTGCTATGGGTGTTATACTCTCAGGTACAAAAATCAACTCTGCAACAAGTTCAATATCTACTGCAAAAAGCTCATTTTTTGATTTGAAAAATAGGTATCTTGTTGTATCTGTTGTTGCATTTTGTGCTTCATTTTCATCTGAGAGTTTTTCAACTTCAACAGGTGCAAAACTCTCAACCATATCTTTTGTTATGATGCTCTTTGGTTCTATGATCTGTATCAAAGTTTCATTTTGTTTGTAAAAGCCTAAAGTTGAACTATCGTTTGAGTTGTTTAACTCAAAGTTTTCCATCTCCATCTTTAGTGCATCTACTACTTCATCAACAAGAACTGCTACCTCTTCATTTTCTATATTTAGAGTGATAATCCTACTCTCTTCTTTCGTGGTATCAACACTTCCTAGCCCTAGAGTCATCTTCAAGTCGAGTACAGGAACGATAGTTCCATTTAAAACCACTATTCCATTTAAACAACTATGTGTTAAAGGGATGCTAGTAATAACAGGAACTCTTAAGATTTGGTTACTGTCATCGCTATCTATTCCAAAGTATTCATTACCTAGTCGTATCTGTAAGATAGTATCTATATCTTTCATAACAGATACCTACTGTAATTCATCAGCTAAAACTGCTAACTCTTCTACGAGGTTACCCATATCTGTTACTGTGTTTTCTATAAGTCCTGCTGCTGTTTTGCTCTCACCTGCATTGCTTTGTGCTTGTTCTGATGCTGATTGTATCTGTTCACTCCCTTGAAGTGCTTGGTTTAATGCTTCTATATTTTCAGCATTTGCTTTTTGCATCTCATCTATTACCTTAGCAACATTTTCTATATCTTTTAGTAAAGATACAAGTTGAGAAGATAGAGTTGCTACTTGAAATTTTTCTTTATCTTGTGTATCGATAGATAAAGTCCACTCATTTATGATATAGTTTGTTTCAGTATCTAAGGTATCTAAAATATCATTGATTTTTTCTAAGTTTGAACCAGCTTCTTGAGCTAGGTTTCTTATGTCGCTACTAACAACAGCGAACCCTTTTCCAAACTCACCAGCACGAGCAGCTTCGATGCTACCACTAACTGCTAACATAGTAGTTTGGATGATAGTGTTTTCTATGATTCTTAAAATCTTTCCTACACTTTTTACACCTTTTTCAGCACCATTCATCTCATCGGTTGTTATTTTTCCTAGTTCTACTGATTCGCCTGTCATTTTTGAGAGTTCTTCTAAAGATGAACTGATAGTTTCTATCCGTTTAGCGATATCTCCTACTCTTGTTTGAATATCTTCTATGATAGTGTTTGACTCTTCTACTAACTCTAAAGAGTTTCTACCTATCTCTGCATTGTTTGTTGCATCTTCGTTTGATAAACCTGCTGCTTTTTCTATTTGTTCTAAAGCTCCTGTTACTTCACCCATACTTCTTAGTATCTCTTCAACTGCACTTCCTAACTCCTCTGTAACACTTGCTATCTCTTCTGCATCTTTTGCAATGTCCGTTGAGTTTTTAAGTTCATAAGCTAGATTGTCTAAGTTAGTTGCGGCTTGTTCACTCTCAGTTAATGCACTAGCTTGCATATCTATAGCACTTGTTGCTTGGTTTACTGCACTTGCTTGTTCCTCTGCTGCACTTGCTATGGTCTCACTACCTTTTTGCATCTCTTCTATTTCA
>JALTDM010000168.1 GCA_027074135.1 Bacteroidales bacterium | reverse complement strand
CAATTAATATTGTATTAGAAAAAATTTCACTATGAAAACTAAAATATTTATTTTCAGCATTTTAAGTTCAATTACAATGTTTGCACAAGATTTAACCAAAGAAGCTCGATTATTAAGGTTTCCAAATGCTTATGGGAACAAAATTGTTTTCACTTATGCAGGAGATTTATACACAGTGAGCACAAACGGAGGAATAGCACACAAGCTTACAAGTGCCCCCGGGTATGAAATGTTTGCAAAATTTTCTCCTGACGGAAAATATATTGCATTCACAGGTCAATATGACGGGAATACTGAAGTGTACATAATACCTTCGGAAGGAGGAACTCCCCAAAGACTTACTTATACCGCAACATTAAACAGGGATGATGTTGCAGACCGTATGGGACCAAACAATATTGTTATGGGGTGGACTCCTGATGGGAAATATGTGATTTTCAGATCCCGTATGAAAAGTTTTAATGATTTTGTAGGACAACTATTTAAAATCAGTATTGATGGAGGAATACCGGAACAGTTGCCACTTGCCACAGGTGGTTTTTGCTCTTATTCTCCTGACGGCAAAAAACTTGCTTTCAATGAAGTATTCAGAGAATTCAGGACATGGAAATACTACAGAGGAGGTATGGCAGATGACATAAGAATTTATGACTTCGAAAAAGAAACAGTTGAAAAAATAACAAATAATCCTGCCCAAGATATTTTCCCAATGTGGTATAAAAACAAAATTTTCTTCGCATCTGATCGAGATAGGACAATGAATCTTTTTTCCTACGATTTAAACACAAAAGAAGTTAAAAAAATAACAAATTTTACGGATTATGACGTTAAATTCCCATCCATAGGTGCTGACGGAACCATTGCTTTTGAAAATGCAGGATACATATACACTTACAACCCGAATAATGAAGAATTAAAAAAAATTCATGTGAAAATAATGGACGACTTTAGATATGGACGACTCCAAATAAAAGATGCTTCAAAAACTATAAGATATATGTCTTTGTCACCTGATGGTAAAAGAGTTTTGTTCGGAGCAAGAGGTGATATTTTTGACTTACCTGCCAAAAAAGGCGTTACCTACAATTTGACTAAGACATCAGGTGTTCATGAAAGAAACCCTAAATACTCTCCCGATGGCAAATGGATTGCATTTATATCCGACCAAAGCGGCGAATTTGAAATATACATTATGAAGTCGGACAGAAGCGAACCACCTATTCAACTTACCAAAGGAGCTGACACATATTATTATAACATCAAATGGTCTCCCGACAGCAAAAAGATCTTATGGAACGACAAAAAGTTAAGATTGCGCTATGTTGACATAAATACCAAAAAAGTCACACTTGTAGATAAGTCAAATATTTGGGAAATCCACAACTTTAATTGGTCTCCGGATAGTAAATGGGTTGTTTATTCAAAAAAAGATACAAATAAATTTAACGCTATTTATCTTTACAATCTAGAAAATAAAAAGATTACACAAGTAACAGAATCCTGGTTTAACTCTTCCGACCCCGTTTTCAGTGATGACGGAAAATACCTGTTCTTTACATCTATGAGAAATTTCACTCCAACTTACAGTAATGTAGAATGGGATGCTGCATATCTTGATATGGAAAAAATATATCTGATAACATTAGCAAAATCTACCAAATCTCCACTGCAAGTTTATTATGATCAAAACAGCGAAACTAATCCTGACAAAGAAAAAACAAGTAAAAAAGAGGATGATAAAAATAACAAAAACATTACAGTTAAGATTGATTTAGAAGGAATAAACCAAAGAATAGATGTTTTACCAATACAAGCATCAAATTATTGGAATTTACATTACATAAACGGTAAACTTTATTACAACGAACAGCACTATAAAGGAACAAATAATTTTAAAGTATTTGATTTAAACAAACTAAAAGAAAAAACTTTAGCTACCGGTATTTCCTTTGTTCCCTCTTTTGACGGGAAAAAATTCATAATAAAAAAAGCCGGAAAGTATTATGTGGTTGATACACCAACAGAAAAATTAGAAATTAATTCCGACAATCAGGTAAACACCAATGACATGAAAGTTCTCGTAAATATAAAAAAAGAATGGAAACAAATATTTGATGAGACTTGGAGGCAAATGCGAGACTTTTTCTATATGAAAAATATGCATGGAGTAGATTGGAAAGCTATGCATGATAAATATGCTGCATTATTACCTTATGTAAATCATCGCAAGGACTTAACTTATATTTTGGGAGAAATGATTGGAGAACTTAATATAGGACATGCATATGTTGGCGGAGGAGATGTTCCTAATATAAGAAAAGTCTATTTAGGTTTATTAGGCGCTGAGTTTGAAAAAGACGGAAGCGGATATTTCAAAATTAAAAAAATTTTGAAAGGTCAAAATTGGTGGGAAGATTATCGTTCTCCTCTTACAGAAATCGGTGTTGACGTAAATGAAGGAGACTACATAACTGCTATAAACGGACAAAGTACAAAAAAAATAGATGATATATACAAACTACTTATTGGCAAAGCAAACAAATATATTGAACTTACAGTAAGCTCAAATGCTAATGGCAGTAACCCCAGAAAAGTGGTAGTAAAACCAATAGCAAGTGAGGCTAATCTTTATTATTACAATTGGGTACAAAACAATATCAAAAAAGTCAATGAAGCAACAAACGGTCAAGTAGGGTATGTACATATCCCTGACATGTTAAGTGATGGATTAAACGAATTTGTAAAATATTTCTACCCCCAACTTCAAAAACGAGCTATTATTATCGATGATAGAGGGAATGGTGGCGGAAACGTTTCTCCAATAATAATAGATCGTTTGCGTAAAGCTGTAACACGTGCTAATATGTCCAGGGATGTCACTGCTCCGGCATGGACTCCGGAACAAGCATTTATCGGTCCAAAAGTGCTTTTGATAAATCAATACTCTGCTTCTGATGGAGATTTATTCCCTTACGGATTTAAAAAACATAAACTAGGAAAGGTAATTGGTGTTCGTTCTTGGGGCGGAGTTGTAGGAATAAGAGGTCCTTTACCAATGATTGACGGAGGATATCTTTATAAGCCGGAATTCGCATCGTATTCTGCAGAAAAAAGCGAATGGATAATAGAAGGACATGGAGTTGATCCGGACATAGTAGTGGAAAATGATCCACATAAAGAATTTTTAGGAGAAGACCAACAATTGGAAAAAGCAATTGAAGTTGTCATGAAAGAACTAAAGAAATGGCCTAAAAATAAAGTACCGCCAATCCCACCGGCACCGGACAAAAGTAAATAATAAGCTGTAAATATAAACAAGAGACTGACCTTAATGTATTAGGCAGTCTCTTTTCTTAATTCTTTTATTTCATAAAAATTTGTTTTCTGTATTTTTTGAGATATATAAACTATTAAAAAGAGGAGAAGGTCTTCTTATTTTTTTCCATAGAATGTTTCAAAATTTATTTATCCAATTTGAAAACATCTTTATGCCGTTATCTGTCATATAAGATTCCGGGTGAAATTGCAAGCCTTCTATGTATAATGTTTTGTGTTTCAGAGACATTATTACATTGTCGTACAGGCGAACAGATGTTGGTTCCAATTCCTCGCCCGGATTATCAACCGCCCAGGAATGATAAAGTCCTGCGTAAAAAGTTTCGCTAATTCCGTCAAACAAAACGGAGTTGGAAAGATGCCGTATTTTACACTTTTTACCGTGATATACTTTTCCTAAATTTTGCAAAGTTCCACCATACTTAACCGCAATTATTTGCAATCCGAGACAAATTCCGAGAACTGATATTTTATTTTCAACATTATCGAGCAATTCAAATGCTTGGGGATATTCATTTACATATCCGGGTCCCGGACCTAAAATTATACCATTGTAATTTTCTGTGTTTGCAATATTTTTAACTTCAAGAATATTGGCAACATCAACATTCCGAGCTCCCGCTTTTTCTACGGATTGCTTTAGGATAGCCGTAAAAGAATCATTAAAATCTACGAGTAAAATGTTCATTACTACAGAGATTTATCATTGTAGCAATACTCCAGCAAAACGCCGTTTCTTAATTCTGTATGGTCAGGTGCTACGGGTAATTCGGGTGATTTTATTCCATTACCGAATTTAACTTTTGTGCCGGTAAAAACTCTTGCTTCATCCCACAAGCCGGCTTCAATAAGCTTTTCAAGAGTAAACTTGCCGCCTTCTACTATTACGGAATAAACATTGTGTTCGGCATAAAGCTTTTGCATAATTTTGTGTAGCGATAATCCTTCAGCATCAACAATCTTTGCTCCTTGCAATTTAATGCCTGTTTGTTTGGTAGCTACAAGAAGGGTTGAGCTTTTACCGTCAAAAACAGTGTAATTACCGCTTAATCCTTTTGCTTCTGTTGTAATAATTATTCTTACCGGTTGTTTGCCTGCATACCATTCCCTAACGGTTAAAGACGGATTGTCGCGAATTACGGTATTCTTACCAACTAAAATAGCTGTTTCCTCCGACCGCCATTTATGTACAAGCATACGGGAAAAGTCGTCTGTTATCCAATTAACTTTGGCGATGCTTTTTTCGGAATAGTCAATATAACCATCAGCTGTTTTTGCCCATTTAAGAATTATATACGGTCTTTTTTCCAGCTGGTTTACAAAAAAACGTCTGTTCAAGTTGTAAGATTCTTTTTCTAACACACCTTCTGTAACTTCAACACCGCTATCTCTCAAGATTTTAATTCCTTTGCCGTTTACTTTTGCAGAAAAATCCCTAATGCCGATTATTACACGTGGTATGCCGAGTTCGGCTATTTTTACGGCACACGGCGGTGTTTTTCCATAGTGAGAACATGGCTCAAGATTTACATACAGGGTAGATTTTTTCAGTAAAGACTTATCCCTAACGGAATTTATTGCATTTATTTCTGCATGAGGCTGTCCGGATTTTATATGATAACCTTCGCCTATTATTTTTCCGTTATATACAATTACAGACCCCACCATAGGATTAGGTGGGGTCGTGGGTCTTCCTTTTTCAGCCAATTCAAGGCAGCGCTGCATATAAATTTTGTCGGGAGTCATTATTCCGTTTTTGTAACTTTTGTTTTACTGAAACTTCCGTCCATGTAATTTACTTTGATAAAATAACTTCCTGCAGCTAAACTGTTTATGTTAATTTTGGTTGCTAATCCCGATTTTTTTTGTGAAAATACCTTAACACCTTGCAAGTTGTAAATTTCAATAGAATTTATTTCCTTTTCTGCTCTTATATTTACAACCGATTTTGCGGGATTAGGATAAATCTTGAGTCCGGAAACAAACAAATAAGCATTATCCGTAAAACTGATAACGGATTGAGTTGTATCAGACCCGCAATCATTTTCTGCGATTAATGTAACTGTGTAATCATTAGGGTTTTGATATGTGTGATCGGGTTCAAAGTCGGTAGAAGTTGTTCCGTCTCCGAAATCCCACAAATATGATGTAGCCCCTACTGAATTGTTTATAAAATGATATGTTCCGTTGCTAAATGTATAAGTAAAATCTGCTGTCGGTAATTGATTGGTAAAAATAATGTGTACAGGCTTTTTTACACTCTTGCAATCTTTGGTTTTCATCACCCAATTATAGAAGAAATAATAATAACCATAATCTGCAGTACTTGTGGTTATTGTAGCAATATTGCCAATATTGTAAGGATAATTTGTTCCAGTATTATTCCTAAACAAGTCCGGAGAATAAGTAATACATTTTATTAACAAACTGTCGCCAACAGGTAGTTCGGCATTAAGAGTAACGGTTTGAATGCCTTGAGTCAAATAGACATTCGTATCCAAAAGAGTATTCCCGTTATTGTCATATATTGCGATTTCTCTGTCTCCGTCACTATTGGCATTTATGTCCACAGAAACCAATATTGCAGGTTGATAAACATCAAAGTATAAGCCATGAGTATTATAACTTGTATAATAACTTCCTCCCGTATTTATTCTGTTTTCCCCACCTGTTGCTTGTATTCCTTCTACTACATTTTGCACATAAAATGTGGTATCTGAATTTATATTGTCAACTGTTATTGAGCTGCCTTGGTCAAAATATGTATTTGAAAGCGAATCTGTAAACCAATAAATAGTCCCGCTGCCTGTTGCATTTAGAGTCACACTTCCCGGTGCACAAGCAAAAACATCTGTTGTATTTACATTCGGTCTGGTAATGTTTACGGAAAAACTGATTTGGTCTGTATCATTACAATTATTGGAGACTGTTAGAGAAACATTATAAGTTCCTCCTTCGGCATATATATGAATAGGATTATTTTCTGTAGAAGTTGTACCGTCGCCGAAGTCCCAAAAAACATTATCACTGCCTTGTGTGAGATTGAAAAATGTTACTTCACCGTTGCATATGTTTGATGTATCCATATCATATTGTGCCACAAGAGGAAGCGGATTTAAGGTTGCGTTCAATTCTATGCTTTGATTGTTATTTATAGTTTTGTTGGTGTATAGCACGGTATCAAAGCCCGGAGCCGTAATCATAACATCATAAGTTCCTGCATAAACAGGTCTGTGGTAGTCGCCAACATCGGCAGAACTGTAAACTTCCGAACCATCCCTGTCATGACCGACCAACTCTATTTTAGCAACCATCGGTTCTCCTGTGCAGCCATTAGTTATTATGCCGTGGAAGCCGTAAAGAGCTTGTTCCATATAAAGCATAAGTGCTTGCTCATTGTACGACCAATAATCATTTAAATATTCTGTGCCGAGTAATTTTGTGTTGGACAGCTCTACTGTCATTTCCCTGCAATGCCTGTAATAATTCATGTAATCTTGGCGTGTTCCCACTGCTATATACCAATCCCCTCCTTCAGTTGTGCCATCCGAAGCTACTCCTGTAAAATATCCGGAAGGACTGTTATTTATGGCACTTTGGGCATAAATACCGGAGACATATTGCCACCAGTCATCATCGGCATGAGTATTGTCTGATGAGGTCCAATAGTCCCACGGATAATTTGCTACTTCTGAACCTGCATGAAAATTGGCACTCATTGTAAAATTATGTGCTTCCGCAAAGTTCATCATTAGTACGGTTTCTTGACTCCAAGCTCCACTTGGATGCTGATTACCCGAAGGGTCGGGGAAATCCCTGTTAGGATCCTCTCCGTCTGCCAGATATCTTGTTGCATTAGAAACATCGTCGTCTCCACCGTTGTAAGTTCCATCCGGATTGGCAAGCGGATTTATCCATATTTCCATATTGTTTACCAGATTGGTTACTTCTGTATCATTATTATAACCTGTGAGTAATTTATCAATAAGCCTGAGCATAAAAACAAATCCGGCAGTTTCGTCTCCGTGCATTGTGGAAGTGTAAAAGAATTCGGGTTCGTTTTCTGAAGAATCGGGGTTGTCTGTTATTTTTACAGCCAAAATCAAATGTCCGTTTTGTGAATAACCTATTGTGTCTAATCTGCAAATATCTGGATAATTTGTTGCAAAATTTTGCATCATTTGTACATATACATCATAAGTAGGATAACGATCCCAGTTAGCCATTTCGGCAACTGTTGTAGCCATTGTAAGTGCTTTAGCCTTAGAAGATTTATCAATGGGAGTAAATTTTATTCCGGAATTCACAAGGTTATCATAATTTTGTTTATTCACATAAGCATAAACAGTATCGCCTTTTACGCCATCAATAGATATAAAAGCAGGAAGATTTCTTATTTGGCTTTTGTTTTCAATTTTGAACTTAAAATATAAGTCTCCGTATTTGGTTAATAAAGTTTTAGCGTCTTGTCCTTTTGCAAAAAATACAAAGACAAACGCAATTACTAAAAAAACTGTTCTTTTCATGACACGGGAATTAAGTGTTATAGAGCTATAAACTATTTATAATCTCTTAAGGTTGCACAAATTTGATTTTGTTTTCATCCAGCAATTTATTTATTTCAGCTGCCATTTGTGATAATCTGGGCACAAGAACTCTGTTTTCCAAATTCATGTGGTACTCAAGGTCTTTTCCCAGTCTGTAAAGTTTTGAAATAACTTGATAGTAAACTTTATATTCCGTCAGTTCAGGGGTGTATTTCAATAAAATATTTTTCAAGTCGTTAAGTTTTTCCTGAGTACCGTCTTCATGTTGATCGACATATTCTTGTATGGAAAAGTTTTTAAATCCTTCAATAAATGATTTATTTGCTTCTCCTGTTTCCAGTATATTGTTTAATTCTTGCACATATGGGAAAACCTGTTTTTCTTCGTATTCCATGTGTGCATAAAATTCTTCAAGATATGTATTAAAGTAATGTTCTATGATTTTTATGTTATTTTTCAGTTTAGCTGTTTCAATGAGTTTTGAAAACAAAGTTTTCAGTTCGGGTATTTTTTCTTCTTTGTAAAAGTCGTGAGTTTCTTTCAAAAAGTTGGTAATAAACTTAATATCATAATTTAAGAATTGAGTGTAATCTGAAAATTCCGTATCAATAAATGCAGAAAGCAAATTTATTAAAAAATCGGTGTCTAAATTTATTTCTTGTGCAATCTGGTCTATTGTTTTTTCACCGTATCCCGGTAAAATTTTCAGTCTTAATAATACGGACAAAACCGTATAATCTTCATTTATAATATCTACGATCTTAGTTTTTGGACTTATTTTCAACATGTTTTTTTGTTTTTGAAGTTTTATAATAATTGCAAATGTCTTTTAACCCGCATTTGTCGCAAGCGGGATTTTTACTTTTACACACATACCTGCCGTGTAATATCAGCCAGTGATGTGCTTTAGGTAAAAGTTCATTAGGGAATC
>JALTDM010000167.1 GCA_027074135.1 Bacteroidales bacterium | reverse complement strand
ATGAAAAACTGCCAATTTTTCCGCTTTGTATATGCAAAAAAGAAACGTAGATATTTGAGAATTATTTTTTATTAAAAAATAAATTGTAATAATAATGTTATCTTATTTTTACAAGTGTTGCCCCATATCCGTATTCGTCAAATGGAGCATCGGAAAACTTAAGCCGCGGATAATCTTCCCTCAGAATTCTACGAATTTCGGTTTTTAATCTCCCGTTGCCGACACCGTGTATTACCACAAAATATTTTACTTTTTCCGAAATCAACGCCTTTTCCAGATTTTTAATGAAGTAATCTATTTGAATATTTATCATTTGGTCGGGGGTAAGCTGCCTGTAATTTTTTTCCAACTCTTCTATATGCAAGTCTATCTCAACCTTTTCGGAAGTAAATACACCTCTTACTTTTTTTGATGAAACATCACCGTAATGTTTTTCGTTATCTTCGGCAAATTCCACAAAACGGTGCATAACTTTAAGTGGTATAAGCATTGCCGGCACATCAAAATAATCATTTTTCTTAAAACTCCCTTCTTTGGTAAACTTGACATGTTTCACTTTGATAACTTCTTCGAAAGGTTTACCCTCTTTGATAAAAGTCGGCAACACAACAAAGCCCCTCACCATAAATTCTTTTACCTTAAGCAAGTCCCTTTTGTCCGGCGACAGAAATTTAATTTGCATACCCGGCTCCAATACTCCGTCTTCTATAGTAGTAAACGACGATTCTTTTTTAAGTGCAATCTGATAATATAATTTGTACTCGCTGTCATTTATCAGGTAAAGATCCAAATCTGCAATAAGAACATTTTTAGTCTGGGGCACAAATGCAAAATAAATATTTACCTGCCCGTACCTGTGTACACCTGTTTCTTTTATTTTTGATATGTCACTTTCTGCAGCGGAAATAACACTTTTTACCTGCGGTTTTCCGGAAACATAGTTGTTTTTTTTCTTTTCAGCAGCATGTTTGCTTGTATTCTTTTGTGCTGCTGGCTTAACCAACATCAACCTTGAGGCTTCCACTTCATAATCAAAGCCGTTGTCGTCCAAAAGCACTACTGTGTTTTCGTCCTTAACTTCAAGGATTTTACCTCCGCCGAGTTCATCAATAAACTTTACTATATCCCCTTTGCTGAATTTCATTTCCGATAAAAATTATAAAAGGAACTATCAACGGTTGGTGGTAGTTCCTCTTATTTGTAAATAATTTTGTACGCAGAGATTATGCTTCTGCTTTAGCGGCTTTTTCTGCTTTTTTTCTTTTCCTGGGGCGGCTAACACCAAATGTTCCCCTGAAAATTTTGCCTCTTCTTGTTCTTCTGTCTCCTTTACCCATTGTCTTAAATTTTTTGCAAAGTTAATATTTTATTTTCAAACCTTTTAAAATATTTTTTGATAATCATCAACGCGTTTTTATCAATTGTAATTTGTGTGCTTTATACTTCTCTGCCAACATCATATAAGGCTTGATAAAATGATGTAAAAAAATGTTGTTCTTGATATCTTTAACCCTGTACGGATATTTGTTGAAATAATCATTGTCAGGTTTTAAAACAATAAACCTGCCTGCCCTCTGATAATCCATCGAGTGAAAATATTCAGGCTCTTCAAGTCCTGTCATATACGCTTCTATATGCGGATACAGTTTTTTGCCAAAATAATAAATATAATTATCTCTGGCTTTATCTGCACCTCCCTTAACCTTTTTAAAGATTTTACGCACTACTATATTTTTAGGGAACTTAAGCTTTGAGATTACATTATTGGCAATTACAAACGGATTTACGGGATTCAAATCATCAATGGTTTCCACACCGAAAGGCGTTTGCGGTACCCAATCAACTATGTTTACCACATTAAAAGCCCAACCCTCGGTATAAGTTTCATAATCGTAAGCAAAAAACAAATTTCCCGGCTTAGGGGCCGCACTGCAATATGTTTTCATTTTGAAATGATAAAGATAACCTTCTTTCATTCTGTAATGCAAATATGCTGTCATCAAATAAGAAATGGCGCCTCCTTGGCTGTGTCCCGTTACAATTAATTCTTTGGTACCCAGAGAATCTCGTAATTTCTTCAAATGGGTTTCCACATCTTTTGCAATACTCATCATTCCTACTAACCAACCTGCATGAACAGCTGCATTGGAGTCTTCAGCCAACTTATAGGGAAGTTGCACAGAGTCGCTAAAAGCAATTATACCTTGTGCCGGAACCATCGGAGTATAAAAATTCTCAAGCCAGCTAGACATTGCAGGTACTGTGCCACGGATACTTATAACGGCTACACCATCGTCACGCAGCCACAAGTTCCATTGGTTTTTGAGTTTACCTTCTTTTGAGCTATACAACAATTTGCAATGTCGCGGTCTGGGAAAGTCTGAATGCTTCTTACCGGCATCAAATTGGGCTTTTATTACCTTTAGCAATTCAATGTATTCATCTACATTAAAACCCGGCTTGAGTTTTTGGGCTTTTACATTTATGATAAATCCGGCAAGGATAATTATTACAAAAAAAACTTTTTTCATTCCCTTTAATTTTTACTTAATACTTGACAAAACCAATGTCTTGGCAGCACTTATAGCATCTTTCAAACCTGACACTTCCTTACCTCCGGCTGTTGCCAAAAACGGCTGACCGCCACCGCCGCCTTTTATATGTTTGGCTGCTTCTCTAACAATCATTCCAGCATTCAACTGCATAGCCTTAACCACATCATCGGTAATGGCTATCATCAAATTAGGCTTGCCCTTTACCTTTGCACCGAGTATGGCAACTGTGTTTTGTGCTTTCTTCCTGATGTCAAACCCAAGTTGCTTCAACTGTCCTGCATCTTCAACATTTACTTCCTGTGCAATAATTTTCACACCGCCTGTGTCTTCTCCGCTTTTCAACAAATCATTAAGCAAGTTTGCAGCTTTCTCCCTCAAAAGTTCTTCCACTTTCTTTTGCAATTCTTCATTTTCGGCTACGAGTTTTTCTATTGCTGCAACCAAATCTTTCCTGTTGTTAAATAACGCCGCAATTTGCTTTAAATCGTTCAATTTTTTATTGATGTATTTTTCGGCACCTTCACCCGTAACAGCTTCAATTCTGCGTATTCCCGCCGCAACCGAAGTTTCAACGGTTATTTTAAAACAACCGATATTTCCAGTAGCACTTACATGAGTGCCGCCGCACAATTCCACGGATTCGCCGAATTTAATTACCCTGACGGTATCGCCATATTTTTCGCCGAAAAGTGCCATTGCTCCGCTCTTAACTGCTTCTTCAAACGGCACATTTCTTTTTTCATTCAGCGGTATGTTTTTGCGAATCAATTCATTAACCAATGCTTCAACCTTGTTTATCTCTTCGTTGGTCATTTTTTGGAAGTGCGAAAAATCGAACCTCAAATGCGTGTCGGTAACAAGTGAACCCCTCTGCTCAACATGCGACCCGAGCACTTTACGCAGAGCATAATGCAATAGGTGTGTGGCACTGTGATTGGCTTTTATTTTTTCACGCCTTTCTTTGTCAACCACCGCTTTGAACTTAGCTGACAAATCTTTCGGCAAATCTTTGGTTATGTGAATAATTACATTGTGTTCTTTTTGGGTATCAATTATGTAAACCCTGTTTCCGTTTTCATCTTCAATGTATCCCGTGTCTCCTACTTGTCCTCCGCTTTCGGCATAAAAAGGTGTAATGTTGAATACCAAATGGTATAGCTTTTTCCCTTTCTTTTCCACTGCTTGATACTTGGTTATCACCACTTCCGTTTCCGTTCTGTCATACCCTACAAACTCTTCAACAGCATCGTCCCTTATAATCACCCAATCAGAAGTAGTTTGCGATGTTGCTTCCCTCGACCTGTTTTTTTGCTTGTTCATTTCTTCTTCAAATTCCTTTTCGTCATAGCTCAAACCTTGTTCACGAAGTATAAGAGCTGTAAGGTCCTTAGGGAAACCGTATGTATCATAAAGTTCAAAAGCCAATTTGCCCGGTATTGTGTTTTTGCCTTCTTTTTTTGCTTGTTCAATTATTCCGGACAGTAGTCGCAATCCTGTTTCAAGTGTCCTCAAAAAAGATTTTTCTTCTTCAATAATTACTTTTTCTATAAATTGCTGTTGTTTAATAAGTTCCGGGTAAGTTTCTCCAAGAATTTCAATCAATGCAGGTAACAGTTTGTATAAAAACGGCGACTTGAAATTCAAAAAAGTAAATCCGTAACGGATAGCCCTTCTCAAAATCCGCCTTATTACATATCCCGCACCTGTGTTTGAGGGCAGTTGCCCGTCTGCAATTGTAAATGCTATAGCCCTGATGTGATCTGCAATAACTCGCATTGCCACATCTGTCTTATCGTTGCTACCGTATTTGATGCCGGACAATTTTTCCAATTCCTCTATTATCGGCATAAACAGGTCTGTATCGTAATTTGACTTTTTGCCTTGCATCACCATGGAAAGCCTTTCCAAGCCCATACCCGTATCAATATGCCTGTGCGGCAATGCAGACAAAGATCCGTCGGCATTCCTGTTATATTGGATAAACACAAGATTCCACAATTCAATTACTTCGGGGTGGTCTGCATTTACAAGCTCTTTTCCGGGTACTTTTTTTCGTTCCTCGTCACTTCTGATATCTATGTGAATTTCAGATGAAGGACCACACGGACCTTGATCGCCCATTTCCCAAAAATTGTCTTTTTTGTTACCGAAAATTATTCTGTCTTCTTCCACCCACTTCTTCCAATGGTTATACGCTTCGGTATCTTTTTCCAATCCTTGCGATTCATCGCCTTCAAAAACAGTAACATAAAGCCTGTCTTTATCTATTTTTAAAACTTCCGTGAGAAACTCCCAAGCATATTCAATAGCCTCCTTTTTGAAATAATCACCAAACGACCAGTTGCCCAGCATCTCAAACATTGTGTGGTGGTAACCGTCGTGCCCTACTTCTTCCAAATCGTTATGTTTGCCTGAAACCCGCAAGCATTTTTGCGAATTTGCTACCCTCTTGTGTGCAGGTGTTTTGAGCCCGAGGAAGATATCTTTGAATTGGTTCATTCCCGCATTTACAAACATTAATGTGGGATCATCTTTTACCACAATTGGAGCGGATGCATATATTTCGTGACCTTTGCTTTTGAAAAACTCAAAAAATTTTTTCCTTATTTCTTTTGAAGTCATCATAATTATTCTTTTTGATGTTCAGCCAATTAGACTAACAATGTATCAACTTTTGCAGTTTGTAAAAGTAATGCTTTTTTCAGTATATAAAAGCGTAATATTTAGAATGTTAATTTTAAAACTGTAAACATTGTAAGAAAAAATACCTACAATTCATCATACTTCTTTGCCGTACCTTTGGCTTTTTCCACAGGGTATTTTTTTGCGTTTTGTTTGATTTTGTCAAGTACAATAGTTTTTATATCAAGGTTGTGTTTTTCGGCAAGCAAAAAAGCATACGACAGCACATCCGCAAGCTCTTCGGCAAGTCTGCTTTTATCCACACTCTCGGCTTCTTCTTTGTCTTTCCACAAAAACAATTCATTAAGTTCTGCTGCTTCTATGGATAATGCCAAAGCTAAATTTTTGGTGTCGTGAAATTGCTTCCAATCCCTTTCGTCGCGAAACTTAATAAGCGCATCAATAATTTCTTTAATATCAGACATAATTTATCAGTTTACTTCCAAAACCAAACCTTTCAAATATTCTGACTTGGGTTGATAAATATCAATAGGATGATCGGCAGGCTGAGTAAGACGGTGTAGAATCCTTACCCTGCGACCCGTTTTTGCAGCCGCCGAAAAAATAATTTTGCCAAACAGATCTTTATCAATCTTTTGCGAACAGGAAAAGGTAAAAATAATTCCGCCTTTGGCAATTTTTGCAATGGCTTTGGTATTTATTTCACGGTAAGCCCTGATTGCATTCGGCACATCGCTTTCCTTTTTGGCAAATGCCGGTGGATCAAGCACTATCAAATCATAAACATCACGGGGCAAATCATTTAGCACATCAAAGGCATTTTCTTTCATAACAATATGTTTGGATGTGTCAAATCCGTTTATTTCCACATTCTTTTCAGCTACATTTATTGCATCTTGCGACACATCCACAGACCACACTTGCTTAGCACCTCCACGCAAAGCATAAACCGAAAAACCTCCCGTGTACGAAAATAAATTCAACACATTGCGGTTATGTGCAAAATATTCCAGCAATTTGCGATTTTCTCTCTGGTCAATAAAAAACCCCGTTTTTTGTCCGTTTACAATATCCACCGAAAACTTCAAACCGTATTCTTCAATCAACACTTCAGCAGGCACTTCTCCAAACAAAGTTTTTCCTTTCAGGCTGCCGCTTACATCACCTGACACAAACAATGCATCAAAGCCCAAATCTTTGATTATCCCCGTAAAAATATCGTGAAGTTTTTCGGTACCAGCTATTTTGAAGTCTATTACCGCTATATTGTTGTAAACATCCACTGTAAGCCCCGGAATGCCGTCGCCCTCGGAATGAATAAGCCTGTATGCCGTTGTTTTGTTAAGTACGAAATTCTGTCGCAACCGCAAAGCATTCTTAAACCGTTGCTCCCAATACTCTTTGCCCAAATCTTGCTTACTGCCCGAAAAATCAAACAGGTAAGCCTCAATGTTCCTGCCGCCGTAATAAAAACCGTAAGCTGCCAAGTTGCCCTCTGATGTATAAACTTCCACAATATCTCCTACTTCTACTTTTTCCCGCTTTGCCACTGCACCTGTGTATAGCCACGAATTGTGGCTGTATAAGACTTTTTCTTTGCCTTTTTTTAGAAATAATTTACCCATTTATAACATTTCCCTTTTGCTTTTGAGCAAGTTAATAAAATTTGTGACACAAAAATAAGTGAATAAACGATTTGTAGAAGTATAAAAGGGAAATTGATTGTGAAAGGAAGAGAGGCTGTCCAAAAAAAGGGCAGCCTTACCTATTTATGAAATTAAAATGTTTTGCTTATTGTAAAATAAAAACTGTTCAAATTTTCAGTGTTAGAAACACCGGTTACATAAGCATTTTTAGCTGTCCATTCGGCTTTAGACAGTGAGAAATTATATCCGGCAATTATATCAAAACTGTACCATTTTGAAGCAAAAAATTCGTTATTTACAGCCAAAGAAATCATAGGTGCACCTAAATATAAATTGTATTGCTCTGCCGAACTGTTGTCAATACTTGCCATATCAATAGACCCTTTTTCCGTTATAGTTAAATAGTTCTCAGTAAAAGAAGGGCCTGCAGACAAAAAAATACTCCACACATCACTTTTTGATAAATAATACCCTAAACTTATATTAGCAAATAATAAACTAAAATCAGTTTGTTTATCTCCGTTTTTCTGAGAGAAGGTGTTAAAAAGATCCATTCTGGTCAATAAAAGAAAATCATCACTTACAGGCACATAGTAACCCAGCCCGATACCTTCTATGCCTTTCTTTATTTTTGCAAAACCATTTTGTTCCAATAATTTATTAATTTGAAAATCTTTTAAATAATAAAATCCGGGAAAAATATCAAATGCTATCTTGCCGGAATGTGATTGTGAAAAAACAAACGTGTAGGAAAACAATCCAATGAATAAAACAATTAAAAACTTTTTCATAGCTTTGGGGTTTTACTTTACCATCCGGTTGAATTTTAGAAATGTAGTGATATCCTTTACAAAAAGGACTCCAAATTTAATGAAAGTAATAATAATATGACCAAATGTTTTGGGGCATTAAAAAAAATTTTTTTAATGCATAAAAAAGGCTACCTTCCATGGCAGCCTCTCAGAAAAATAAATTTATTCAGTTTTACTTTTTTTATAATCTTGATTCAACTTAAAAGCATACAAAACCAATAAAGGGAAAAAAATAGCATCACTAAAACCTTCTATTTTTCCTAAAATTAACCGTTCTAAAATTCTCAGAACAAGACCTGTAATAAACACAATAAAAAAATACTTTATAAAAATCAAGACTTTCCTTTTCATATTTTGCATGGTTAAAAAATTACCACAAACTATCTAATAATTGGCCAACCGCATCCATCGCAGAAGTTCCTAATCCACATCCTAAAACCGTTGCAGCACCTGCTGCCCAACCAGGAGGACCTGCTACTACACTCTCAACTCCTACAGCAACTGCACCACCTATCGCACCTTTTATATCTTCTTTCCCAACTTCTTTCCAACTAAAATCCGGAGCTTTGTTAGATTCATTAAACAAATTAAACCACTTAGTATAATTATCATGCCAATATGTTAAAGAATGAACCCCAATTTCTATAGCAGCCAAAACATAAAATTGTTCTTCCTCAGAACATTCCGAATAAACTTTTTTTCTTACATTTTCAAAAACTTTTAGTGTTCCATCCAGATCTAAACTATCATTGTTTATAGCATTTTCTAAAATTACCAATAAAGATTTTTGTTTATCAGTTAATGAATCCTCAAATTCAGCTAACCACAAAAAATGTTTATAAGAGGTATCATTTCTATCATTATGCCATTCCTTAATAAAGTTATACATTTTAGGTATAACCATGTCTGAATTTTTTCTAATAAACTCATTGTCATTCTTAACAATAAAAGTCTTTACATTAGAAATAGTAAAATTGATAGTTTCTGTAGAATCTTTTATGTTCAAATTATTGTTTTCTATTTCTTTTTTTATGTTGTTGAAAACAAAATCTAATCCCTTATTATGTTCTTCTCCTGCAATTTTCAAATATATCTCTAATTTTTCAAATTTCGATTTTTGCGGGGATGTTATAATGTCTTCTTTTTTACAAGATGTAATTAACAT
>JALTDM010000166.1:1468-2682 GCA_027074135.1 Bacteroidales bacterium | reverse complement strand
TTTCTGTGAGTCTATTATCTAAACCAATATAAAACACTTGAGGCTTATTTCCTTGTTCAGGTTTTAAAACATCATATGGAAAAGTATTAAGAAGTTTTGAAACTTCAGAATTTTTATCATTTAAATCACCAAAGATTCTTGCTCCGCCTATACATGTTTCAACGCAAGCCGGCATCAACCCTTTGTCAACTCTTTGTGCACAAAAATTACACTTATCTACTACTTTTGTCTCTGTATTAATAAAACGCTTATCATAAGGACAAGCCTCTACACAGTATCCACATCCCCAACAAATAGTATTATCAACAACAACAATCCCATCTTGTCTTTTGAAAGTTGCACCTGTTGGACAAACACTTACACAAGACGGTTCGTCACAATGATTGCAAAGCTGAGGCAAAAAACCTTTTCTAACATTTGGAAATTCACCAATTTCCATCTCTGGAACAAATGTTCTATGTTGCCCTTTTGGAACAAGATTTTCTATCATACAAGTTGCTGTGCAGGCTTGACAACCTATACATTTTCTAAGATCCATAACCATAACGAAATGCTTTCCCACTTGCCCTATATATTTCGGGTCTTTAGCATCTCGTCCGGGATTTTTCATGGAAAAGGCATTTGCTTGAGTGGTTGCCAGCGTAGCAAACGCAGTAGCAGACAAGCCTTTTTTTAGAAAATCTCTTCTGGAGTTTTTCTCTTCCATTTTTTCTCCTTTATAAAATTTTTCAACATCATAACAAGAAAAAAGGGGAAACTAGGGGGAAAATTAGTATTGAAGATTAATTATCTTAAAAAAGTAAAACTGAAGTTAAATTGTTAGAAGTGCCCTTTAGAATATTATGGTAAAAACTGCTCCACCACCATCATTTGTCACATATATCTTGCCATTATTATTTTTTTCAATGATAGTTTTTGTCATATATAGACCTATACCTGTACCGCTTGTGGCATGTTTTGTGCTAAAATATGGCTCAAAGATTTTTTCTATAGGGGTTACTTTTATACCCCCGGCATTATCTTTAACAGTCAATATATGTTTTCCATCTTGAATAAAAGCTGATATTTTTATCTGTCCATTTTTTATCTCTCTTTCCAAAATAACATCTTTTGCATTGCTAACAAGATTTAAAAGGGCTTGAGATATTTCATTTGGATAAATAAAAAGCTCAAAATTATCTTTTATATCAATATTAAGCTTTATATCATTATTA
>JALTDM010000166.1:0-1458 GCA_027074135.1 Bacteroidales bacterium | reverse complement strand
AACTGATACACTAATTTTCTCTTTTTGTTTTCCAGAAGCAAAAAAATTTCTAAAGTCATCTATAGTTTTTGACATAAAAGTTATCTGTTCATTTGCTTCAATTATTTTATTTGAAAGTTTTTCTTTCGTTAACTTACTCTTTTCAAAAAAAAGCTCTATATTTATAAGAATAGAAGAGAGTGCTGTTAAAGGCTGTCTCCACTGATGGGCGATATTGCCTATCATTTCGCCCATACTTGCAAGCTTGCTTTGATGAGCCAAGATGCGCTCTTTTTCATTTGCTTCCCTCTCTTTTTTTAACTTTAACTCTATCTCTTTTTCAACCCTTTTTTGAAGATTTTTATTTAACTCTCTTAGCTCATATTGAGAGTTTTTAAGTTTTTGGTTAGATTCATCAAGCTCTTTTAGTATGATATCAAAGCCGTAATTTATAGCAATAGTAACCACTAACATAAAGAGTATCACAGCAATAATACTTTGAATGATAGCTTTATGGATAAGTGCTTTTGAGTATGTTATATCTTGTAAAAATATTATTTGAAAGTTATTACTTTTATCTATGCCTTTGCCCTCTACTATATAAGGCAGAAATATTTTATTATCTATTTTTATCTCTTTTGTCGGATTTTTATTATATTTTAAATAATTTATATATCTTACATTACCTAGAGAAAATACAATATTATGATTAATATTTTTATATAGCATATAAACATTTACATCCATGATACTTTTAATTTGTTCCAAAAAATATTTGGGATTTATAATAAATACAACATACCCTACAATATTTCCATTTTTATCTCTAGCTTCTGATACGGTATGATACATAAAACCCTCATTAGAGTCATACCAAAAGCCACTATAAGGCTTTTTCATCTTTTTAAAGTAGGATAATTTTTGACCGGGGTATTTTCCAAAATATGTAAGTAGCCTGCCTTTTTCATTATAAAAACAAAATGATGTTAAATACTTGTTTTCTTTATTAATAATTTGCCATCTTGGATAACTTAATTTAAGAAGAGCCTTTTTATCATTTTTTTCAAAAGCTTCCCTTATGCCATAAGAATTAATGTTGGCATATCCTCTAGTAATATAAAATTTTCTAACTCTTTTTAGAGTTTGATTATAAACTATTTTGACCCTTTTTATTTCCGATTTTTGGATAAGAGTAGCAAAATCTTTTACATCTTTGTATCGGACGAAGAAAAATAGAGCTGCAGAAAATATAAAAAGCATAAAAACCAAAACAATAGTTTTTGTTTTAACCGATATAGCTTTGGCAATTTTACTTAAGCTCAAGTTTATATCCTATACCATAAACACTTTGAATACACTCGCTTCCAATCTTTTTTCTTATCTCTTTCACTAAAGATTTTATTGCCTCTTTAGTGGGTGATTCATAGTCCCAAAGATATTCAAATATATCTTCAAAGGAGATAGCTTGATTTGCTCTTT
>JALTDM010000165.1 GCA_027074135.1 Bacteroidales bacterium | reverse complement strand
TTCTTTTTCATTTTAGCCTCTTTATGGCACCATATCTGAAGCCTTGTAAAACTTTATTGTTTTATCATCAATTTTTACTGCAAAGAAATCAGGTTTAATTGTATTAACCGCAATATAAAATTTCCCATCTATCATTTTCCACTTTGGTCCGTTTTTAAGGAAGAACTTTCCATCCAGGGGAACAAAGTTGCCATCGTTATTCAGCTTGAATAGGATACCACCATTATTTACTAAGAGTTCTCCATCACTATTTACAGTACCAATACTATTTTCAAATCCGTAAGGAGAAATTTTTGTAAAATGAGCACCGGAATCATCCGATTCATAAATACCATCGCCCTCAGAAAAAACAAATATTCTGTTTGCATTTTTGGGATCTATAGCAATGCTTCTATTCCCAAGAAAACTAAAACTTCCGATGCTCTTAAAGGTTTTCCCGCCGTCATTTGAAACAAATAAACCACCGCTTACTCCTACATACATAACATTAGGATCGCTTTTGTTAAACGCAATGCAGTGAATATCTTTGTTGGTAAGTTCGGTTTCATTCCAGGTTTTTCCACCGTCATTTGATTTGTAAAGGTTCAATCCTCCCATAAAGATGGTGCTTGTGTCACTTGGGTTTATTGCGGTAGCCTCTATAGTCCTTTCCGGAGTTGTAATAAAATTCCAGCTTTTTCCGCCATCTTCCGATTTAAGTAGGCCATCCCAGGTCCCAAGGTATATTGCATTTGGATTCTTTGGGTCAGGGACAATTTGACTCACAAAATTCGTTGCAAGATTGATGTTTATTTTTATGAATTCATCGAAATGCATTCCGTAACTATCGGATTTGAAAAGTGTATTGGGAAAATATCTGCTCCATGCATAAAGAACATTCGGTTGACTATGAGAGATAGCCATTGTATCAAATGCTGTGCCAAAATACTTCCAGGTTAGCCCCGAATTCTCTGAAATAAAGCTGTTAGTATAAATAAATGAAGGCTTTGCGGGATTCACAAGAATGTTACCATTTACCCCTGGAAAATCTGAACTATACATTGCGTAGATAGGAATACCAAATGAACCATAAGGCATATAAGTATTATTTCCATCGGTGATTACCTTTGCATCATTAGCTATGCCGCGAATTGTAGATTCAATTAAATGGCCTTTCTTAGAAAATGTTGCAGACTCATATACCCAGGCTAAAATATCTGCGTAAATTCTTACACCGGCAGGTTTTTCGTTTACAAAAACATCCTGAAAATATCCTACTCCTGTTTGTCCCTTAACAGATACTTTAAATGTTACAATGCCACTTCCATCGGTTTTTAAATTGTAAACACCAAGAGGAGTATTTCTCATTGGGTTTTTCTTTGCATCTGTTATGAGGAGCCTTGCCGTGACTTCTTTTCCAGTAGGTACGGCGATTGCATTTTTTACATAGAAATTAGGAATTATATCCTCTATTACTGGGGTAGGTGGAAGTATCTTCGCTTTATAACACACTTCAAATGAATATTCTTGCTCTCCGTTGGATAAAATTGAGTATAAACCAACTTCATCAAATGTAACGGTTTTAGAAAAATTTCGATTATAAGATTCTTTCTTGCTATCAGTGATTTTTTCCGTTTCGAAGTGTACCTTCTTTTTGCTTGGAAAAACAAGGTCGAAGGATTTCAAACTCGTTTTACCACTTACGATACAAGTTTCTCCGTAAAAAATGTTTGAATACGCAATGGCAGCAGCAGAGCAACAGGCAATGTGTGGAACAGAATCAAAAAGAATCAGGCCAGATGGAGATATGGACGCTTCTTCCTTACTGAGTGTTATAGAAAAACTACTTGAATCTTTTTTCACGATAATGCCTCTGTTTAGCTTCTGATAACCTTCCTTTTTAATAATTAAAGTATGGGGGCCAGAAGTAAGTAAACACTTAAAGGGAGTTTTGTATGATTTACCATAATCAACAACTACCTCTGCGCCTTCGGGATTAGAATCAATTTTTATCATTTTCTCAACTTCTACGATTTTTTCCTGCATCGGTTTTTTCGTACTGTTTGTACTTTTATTGCACCCTGTAAAACTTATCACAAACACAGCCATAAGTAAAAATACGACAGTTTTCTTTAAAACTACCTTGATTTTAAAAAATTTCATATTACACCTCCTGTGATGCTATTTTATTAAAAGCTATTTTTTAATCTTCCCAGTACTGCGTGCCATTCTTATCGGTAGAACCCCATTTACCCTTGAGTTAGGCAGCTGCAAGCCCTTCGGAGAAAGGATATGCTCCATTGTAAATAGGCGGCTGTATTATCATCTTTTTATTACTGTTGCAGAAGCCCCACTTGTCGCCAACTCTATAAATAAGTGTTTGGGTTTGTTTCTTCAGGGTTTTTATCAAATTGCGATTGAGTCTTAAAGTTACCAAAGGAAGTAAAAACGAAATGGATAAAGTAATTAATACGAACAAAGCTCTTAAATTTCGGGGTTTTGAATCTTTGTGCTTGCTTGCTACTTCCGCTGCACTGCTACCCACTGCATCTCTCCTGTCCTTACTAAACTTCTTTGACATCTTTTGTGCCTCCTTTTTGTTTAATGTTTTTCTATATAAATTGCATCGGTTATGTTCATCTTAAAAAGTTTAGCCAAATTAATCTTAGTATTATTTTTAGCATCAATTAGATACCACATATAAGGACCGACA
>JALTDM010000164.1 GCA_027074135.1 Bacteroidales bacterium | reverse complement strand
CATTATGAGAAATTGGATTTTAGTGGTTTTCACAGCTATTTTATTTTTGAATTCTTGCGAGTTCCCTGATGTGAGGGATCAAAACAACCAACAGAAAGCTACAACAACTGCAGCAACTCACAAAACTCTAAAGTTGAACAGTGATGTTATGACACCCGAAGTGCTGTGGTCATTTGGCAGAATTACCGAAATGGATGTATCACCGGACGGAGATATGATTGTGTTCGGCGTAAAATATTATGATATTGCCGAAAACAAAGGGAATACAGATATTTATACCATTGATGTAAACGGTAATTACTTCAAAAAAATAACAAACACACCATTCAGCGAGTTCAATATTGTATTCAGACCCGACGGTAAAAAAATTGCTTACATTTCTTCGGAAAGTGGTAGCTTGCAAATGTGGGAAATGAACCTCGACGGCACGGATAAAAAACAAATCACGCACATTGAAGGCGGTATTACAGGATTTAAATATGCCCCAACTCTGGATAAGATTTTATTCACCAAAGAAGTCAAACTGGACACAACTGTTCATGATATTTATCCTGACTTGCCAAAAACATCCGGAAGGTTAATAACTCATATGATGTACCGCCACTGGGATACTTGGTGCGACACATACAGTCATGTTTTTGTGGCAAAATATGAAAAAGGCGACAGTGCTTACGACGCAAAAGACATAATGGAAGGTGAACAATATAATTCTCCACGTAAGCCATTTGGCGGAATGGAAGAAATTGCTTGGAGCCCCGACGGAAAAATCATTGCTTACACATCGGTAAAAAAGAAAGGTTTGGCTTATGCAATCAGTACTAACAGCGATATTTATCTCTACTATGTTGACGGTGACTCTACCGTTGACCTCACAAAAGACAATCCGGGTTATGATGCTTGTCCCGTGTTCTCAAAAAACGGCAAACTCATTGCTTGGGAAAGTATGGCACGCGATGGTTATGAATCCGACAAAAACAGGCTTTTTGTTTACAATTTTGAAACAGGCGAAAAAACCGACTATACCCAAAACTTTGACCAAAATGTACACAACCTAACTTGGAAAGGCAATTACAAAATTTATTTCACAAGCGAATGGCATGGAAGCATAAATATTTATGAACTTTCTCTTAATTCAGGTGAAATAAAGCAACTTACAAATGATACTTGCAACTATATAGGTCTGTCACTAGCGTCAAACGGACTTGTGGCAAAACGTCATTCGATGAGCATGCCTACAGAACTTTATTCTGTAAACACCCGAGATGGAGAAGCAAAACAAATCACATTCGTAAACAAAGACCTTCTGGACCAACTTACAATGGGTAAAGTGGAAGGCAGATGGATAAAAACTTTTGACGGCAAAGATATGCTGGTTTGGGTAATTTACCCGCCACACTTCGATTCCACAAAAACATATCCAGCACTACTCTATTGCCAAGGTGGTCCGCAAAGTATGGTTTCGCAATTCTGGAGCTATCGTTGGAATTTCCAAATGATGGCTGCAAACGGATATATAGTGGTTGCACCTAATCGCAGGGGATTACCCGGATTCGGCACCAAATGGAACGAACAAATAAGCGGAGATTACGGTGGAAAAAATATGAAAGACTATCTCACGGCAATAGACAAACTCGCCAAAGAACCATACATAGACAAAAACAGACTGGGAGCTGTGGGAGCAAGTTATGGCGGATTTTCAGTGTATTGGCTGGCAGGACACCACAACGGCAGATTCAAAGCATTCATAGCTCACGATGGTATTTTTGACCTTGAAACACAATATGTGGAAACTGACGAACTTTGGTTCCCGAATTGGGATTTAGGTGGTCCGTACTGGGACAAAAACAATCCTGTGGTTAAAAGAAGTTATGCAAATTCCCCACATAAATTCGTTGACAAGTGGGATACACCGATTCTAGTAATTCATGGCGGCAGGGATTACAGAATACTGGATGCACAAGGTTTTGCAGCTTTTGATGCCGCAAAGATTAGAGGCATACCAGCCGAAATGCTGTATTTCCCGGATGAAAACCACTGGGTACTTAAACCACAAAACGGTATTTTGTGGCAAAGAACATTCTTTAAATGGCTAGACAGGTGGCTGAAAAATGACGGAAAAAAATCATAAATCACTCTTTGCACACTCATTAGAAAAATTCTTTAAAGATAAGGTTGCGGTTGCAGCCTTATCTTTTGTTGCATTTGTTTTCCTTATCGGACTGTTTGCTTATTTTATTGCCTTTGACAATACACGCGAAGCAAACAACCAGATGATTGAAATTGCCTTGAAAAAACCGGGCTTCAAAACTTATTTGCTCAAAAAACATAAAAATATAAATTGTACCGAATACGGTTTTTTTAAAAAATTACTTTACGGCGCTCCCGATTGTTATGAATATTATCCACTGAAAAGCAACAAAATAGAAATTTCAGACGGAATGCTGGACGCCGAACTTTATGCCGAAAAAGGAGAAAAACCCGAAACAATAGAGTTTTCACTAGCCGACATTGTTTATCCTGTTGCTAAAGAATGGCACGAAGGCAATTTGGTTAATATTCTAACAATAAACGGAGATACCATCCACACATCCATTAACGAACTTTTATCCAAAGTAGTATCAAACAACCTTGTAGAACACAAATTTTTGCTTGGAACAGACCGTTTCGGCCGTGATGTTTTCAGCCGTTTGCTTATCGGCTCCAGGATTTCGCTTGCAGTTGGCTTTATTAGTGTATTTATTTCGTTGATTATCGGAATATTACTTGGTTCTTTGGCAGGTTATTTCGGCGGTTTCTTGGACGATATAATTATGTGGTTCGTAAATGTAATGTGGTCAGTTCCCACACTTCTACTTGTTATCGCTCTCACAATGGTTATAGGCAAAGGGTTTTGGCAGATTTTTATCGCGGTAGGATTGACCATGTGGGTAGAAGTTGCCCGTGTAGTCAGAGGACAAATATTGAGTATAAAGCAAAAAGACTATATTGAAGCCTCAAAAGTTTTGGGATATTCCCACTTCCGCACAATCAGAAAACATATATTGCCCAATGTAATGGCTCCCGTAATAGTAATTTCCGCTTCAAACTTCGCAAGTGCCATTCTGATAGAGGCAGGCTTAAGTTTTTTGGGAGTCGGTATTCAACCGCCTATGCCTTCGTGGGGTAATATAATAAAAGAAAATTACGGCTACTTGTTGGTCGGATTACCTCATTTATCGCTTGCACCCGGTATTGCAATTATGTTACTTGTCCTTGCTTTTATTATCATAGGCAACTCACTCCGCAATGCTTTTGATGTAAGAAATTGAAACAAATTATCCCAACTCATAAATTTTAATTTTGCAGCTATACTATAAGGCTAAGGCAGAACATCTTTTGTGCATAATATTTCCACTACATAAAAGGGAGTATTAATACTTACTTTTTCACTCCTGTGATAGACTCTCAAAACTCCGTGGATACATAATAATAGTTGAAAAATAATTTGGTTGGTAATACTGTTAATTCCAAATTTATTTCAAAACCCCTTGTTTCAATTTTTTTTGTTTCATGTCCTATTTATTTCATAAAGGAAACTAAAAAGAAAAACAACTAAACTAAAAATATAGCTGCAAAATTAAAATTTAACTATTCTTTGGTAGAAAATAAACGAAAAAAAAGTTACAAATTTGCACACTGAAATCTCATTGTGGGGTGCCTTAATAAAACGGGCTGAGATCATACCCATTGAACCTGATCCGGATAATACCGGCGAAGGGACAATGAGAATGATGATTTCAGAAAAACAAGTCAAAGCCCACCTCTCAGGCTCACCTCCACAATGCCAAAAAGAGGTGAAAAATGAAAAAAGCAGTAATGTTTTTAGCCGTGTTTGTTGTGCTAGGCATAACAGCGGCAGTAGCGCAAACCTTTAAGGTAGAAGGAACGGTTATTAATGAAAAAAACAAGCCCGTTTCCGGAGCAAATGTTCTGATTGAAAACACTTATTATTCTACCATTACCGACCAAAACGGCAAATTTAAGTTGAATGTAAAAAAAGGCAATTATACTCTCATTGTGGGGCACATAAGTTACCAAACTTTTAAACAACAAATAACAGTAGATAAAGATTTGTCATTGCAAATTAAATTAACGCCCAAAACATTTATTACCGATGAAGTAATTGTATCTGCAGAAAAGGCAAGCAAAGAAGTTCCGCTGCCCAAAACCAACATCCCAAAGAAAAGAATTGAGCAACTGAACACCGGACAGGATATGCCTTTTATATTAAATATGTTACCTTCGGTAACCACTACGACAGATGCCGGTAACGGTGTGGGTTACACCGGAATAAGAATAAGAGGTATTGACACACGCGGAATAAATGTTACAATAAACGGGATACCGCTTAACGATGCCGAATCGCAAGGCGTGTGGTGGGTAGATTTGCCCGACCTTGCTGCAAATACTGAAAACATTCAAGTTCAACGCGGTGTAGGTACTTCTACAAACGGAGCAGGAGCTTTCGGCTCAACAATAAATATTCAAACTACTGCAACAAGTCCCAAGCCTTATACTCAGGGTTCGTTTAATTATGGCAGTTTCAATACAAGACGCGAAAATGTAAAAGCAGGAACCGGAATTATAGACAGCACATTTGCTTTTGATGTAAGTATGTCTAAAATTAACAGTGACGGATTTATTGACAGGGCAAAATCAGACCTAAAATCGCTTGCTTTTACAGGCACATATTACGGTGACAACAGTATGCTTAAATTCGTGATGCTCACAGGTAAAGAAAAGACATATCAATCTTGGTGGGGTGTGCCAAAAGAAGCCATTGACACGGGAAATTACACAGCAAATCACTACATTTATGATAATGCAACAGACAATTACCAACAAGACCATTATCAACTCCACTACACAAAAAAATTCACCGATGAACTCTCTTTAAACGCTGCAGCATTCTATATCTATGGAAGAGGTTATTATGAAAATTACGATGATGTTTATTTACCATCATATTTCAAAAATCCTGTGGTTTCACCTAATGACCCTGATACAATAATAACAAGCACCGACACTATAATAAACTATCCTGACACTATAAACAATGGACACGTTGTTTGGCAAAAATGGTTGGATAATGACTATTACGGTGTAACCTACTCGCTAAAGTATGACAATAATTATGTAAACATTATAGTAGGTGGTGCTTCCAGCATTTATAACGGCAGGCATTTCGGTAAAGTGATTTGGGCTGATTATTTCGGCAATAATTATATAAACACCGACACACTTGTAAAAACCGATGCAGAATGGTACAGGGGGAAAGGCATAAAAAAAGACAATAATGTTTTTGCTAAATTGAATTGGTTTGTAAACGAAAAAACAAATGTGTATGTCGATTTGCAAGCAAGATTTATAAATTACTCCCTTAAGGGTGTAACGGAAGACAGCTTAAGTTATGATACTGTTTACAACTATTTATTTATCAATCCGAAAGCAGGTATCTCTTTCCACCCGTCAGACAGGCTTAACTTTTACGGATTTTTGGGGATTTCGCACAGGGAACCGATGCGTTCCGATTACATAGACCATATGTATGCAAATCAAGAAATGAAACCGGAAAAACTTTATGACTTGGAATGGGGCGTAAATTACAAAAACAAGCGAGTAAGGGCTAACACGAACTTTTATTTTATGTATTACAAAGATCAACTGATTGCTACCGGAGAACTCAACAATGTAGGAACACCAATAAGAATAAATGTTCCGGAAAGCTACCGTTCAGGTGTGGAATTTGAAATATCCGGCAAACCTGCAGATAAACTGGAAACCGCTGCCAACATAAGTCTTAGCAAAAACCGCATTTTGAGCAGTTTTGTAAGATACTATGATGTATTTGACGACGATTGGAACTGGTTAGGTCAAAAGGCAGACACAATAACAAAAGGAGTATTGCCATTCTCGCCTTCTGTTGTAGCAGGAGCATATATAGGTTATGAAATCATCAAGGGCTTGCGTATCGCCGCAATAGGCAAATACACATCCAAGCAATATATGGATAATTCGGGCGATGAAAAAAGAACAATACCCGCTTATTTTAAATCAACTTTGAAACTGTCTTATGATTTTGCACCTGCTCATTTCAAACAAGTATCAATGTTCGTGTCACTCAACAACCTGTTTCATAAAACACCGTTTTTGACAAACGGTTGGGTTTATCCTTATTATATTGGCAACAATCTGGAAAATATGATAGCCTATTATCCTGAAGCAAACAGGTATTTTATGGCGGGATTAACCATTAAGTTCTAATTACTTAATTTCTAGGTTTCACAAATAAAAGCTGTTCCGTAACGAGGAACGGCTTTTATTTTTTTTTACCCGCCGGTTTGCATAATCAAAAACATAGTATTTAGTACATTAAACTTCCAAACAACAAGTATTTTTCCTTACTTTTGTAAGTTGAAAAAAAATTACAGATGAGTACCATTCATTACGATAAGTGTCCTTTTTGCAACAGCAAACACATAAAAAAAGTCTTTGATGCCCGTGATTTCCTTATATCCCACAATAAATTTGAGATTTGGCATTGCGACAATTGCGGATTTCGTTTTACTCAAGATGTGCCCTCACCGGAAGATATAGGCAGTTATTACAAATCTGAAGAATACATTTCGCATTCCGATACAAAAAAGGGATTGATGAACAAATTGTATCACACGGCACGCAATTATATGCTTTCACGCAAGTACTCATACATAAAAAATACAGCATCCAAATCTGAAGGTAAATTACTTGACATCGGAGCAGGTACAGGCTACTTTGTAAATTATATGTCAGGCAAAGGTTATGAAACGGAAGGAATAGAAGTTGACGAAAATGCACGGCAAGTAGCAAAAAATAATTTCGGTGTTGAACTAAGCGGTATCGATAAAGTTTATTCGCTGCAAGAAAACAATTACGACATTATTACAATGTGGCATGTATTGGAGCATATACACGACTTGGACGGATATATGCAACAAATATACAAATCACTTAAGCAAGACGGTGTTTTTGTGTGTGCTTTACCGAATTTCAATTCTTTTGATTCAGAGCATTATAAAGAAAATTGGGCAGCTTACGATGTTCCACGGCACTTGTGGCACTTTTCACCGGATTTTTTTCCACAATTTGCAGCAAAATACAATTTTGAAGTCCTCACAATGAAACCAATGCCGCTTGATGCCGTATATATATCTTTGTTGAGTGAAAAAATTAAGGAAGGCAGTACACTTGCAGGGCTTTTGAAAGGTGGAATATTTTTCGCAAAGTCATTTTTCAACCAAAACAAAGCAAGTTCAATAATATATTTTCTGGGGAAAAAATGAAAATACTTATAGCAGGGCTGGGAAATATTGGCGAAAAATACAAAAACACAAGGCACAATATCGGCTTTAAAGTAGCTGACGAGTTGGCTTCACGGTTTGATGTTGATTTTGCGTTGGAGCGGCTTGCTTACAAAACCTATTTCAGATATGCAGGGAAGACTTATGTAGTCATCAAACCGACTACATTTATGAATTTGAGCGGGAAAGCAATAAAACATTGGCTTGCAGTAGAAAAAATACCTGTAAGCAATTTGCTTGTAATAGTGGACGACATTGCATTTCCGTTTGGAGTAATAAAGATAAAACCTAAAGGCAGCCACGGCGGTCACAACGGATTGGCAGACATTGAAAGAGCCTTGGGTACAACTGTTTACCCTCGTATAAGATTCGGAATAGGTAATGATTTCCCCTACGGCAAACAAATTGACTATGTTTTGGGGGAATGGACATTGGCAGAGCAAAAGATGCTTCCGGAACTTATATCAAGAACTGCTGACATAGCAATTGATTTCGGTAAAATAGGATTGGAAAATACTATGAATAAATACAATACGAAATAACATTTTAAAATAATCACCCACCTTAATCCTCCTTATAGGGATGAAAAAATCATATCTCCCTTTGAGGGGAGATAGAAAGGGGTGACAATAAAAATAAAAACTTAAACAAATGAAAAAAAGATTTTTTTACATAGCAATCATAACTACAACATTTTTAGTAACATCTTGCTCGATTTGGAAGAAAAACAAAACGGAAACATCCTCAAAAGATAACATTTCCGACACAACGACTGTAGAGAATAAAGACTATGATTATAAAGTGATGTTTTACAACTGCGAAAACTTGTTTGATACTAAAAACGATTCTGTAAAGCTTGACAATGAATTTACACCCTCAGGCAAAAAACATTGGACCTGGCCAAAATACCAACACAAAATCAACAACATAGCCAAAGTAATAATTGCTCTGGGAGGATACAACCCTCCGGATTTAGTAGGATTATGCGAAATAGAAAATCGTTATGTGCTTGAAGGACTTACTAAATACACCCCTTTAAAAAAAGTAGGCTATAAAATTATACATAAAGAATCACCGGATCGTAGAGGAATAGATGTTGCATTACTTTATATTCCTTCATCGTTCAAACCGTTGAAAAAAACTTGGTACAGGGTTGATTTCCCGTTTGCACCCAATTCACGAACACGGGATATATTGTATGTAAAGGGAATACTTGGCAAAACTGACACCGTTCATGTTTTTGTTAACCACTGGCCTTCAAAATGGGGCGGACAAAAAGAGACTGAACCTAAAAGAATTTTCGTTGCAAAACTCGTAAGAAGCAAGGCGGATTCTATATTAAAGCGAAATAATTTTGCAAATATCATACTTATTGGTGACTTTAACGACAGCCCCGAAGATGTGAGCCTGCTAAAAGGACTTGGTGCAAGACACGACTTTAAACACATAAACGACACATCATTGTATGATTTGTCTTATTATCTTATGCTGAAAGGTGAAGGCAGTCATAAATATCACGGACAGTGGGATATTATTGACCACATAGTAGTTTCGGGT
>JALTDM010000163.1 GCA_027074135.1 Bacteroidales bacterium | reverse complement strand
GTCGGATATATGGCTCTATCCATGCTTAACAGTGGCTCAGAAAACACTTATATTGGCGCTTTTGCAGATATAGAGGGCACCACTCCAAGTACTGATTATTGTACGGTACTCGGGAGTAGAGCAAAAATATCAGACGGCGTAACAAACTCAACGGTAATTGGATATAGGGCATACACAGATACTTCTAATACAATAGTTCTTGGGAGTATTGCCGGTATAAATGGAGCTACTTCTACCGCAAGAGTAGGAATCGGAACTACAAAACCACAAGTGAGACTTGAAGTAAAAGGAGAACCCAATACAGAGATTTTTAGAATAAGTAATGACGGAACAACCTATCCGTTACAAGTATTCCTTGGAAATGATATAGCAAATGTGCAAAATAACGATGGTGTAGTTTACTTTGAAGTTATCGGGAATGAAACTTATGTATTTGGCGGACATGTTGTTCCAGATGGGGATGCCAGCAGACATTTAGGGACTTCCGGACACAGGTGGCAAGACGTTTGGGCGACTAACGGAACAATTCAAACATCTGATATTAATGACAAAACTAATATTAAACCTATGTCTTACGGTTTAAAAGAAGTTTTAAAACTTAACCCGATAGCTTTCAGATGGAAAAATGATGAGTTAAACTATAATGATTTTAAAATCGGTTTTTCAGCACAAGAACTTCAAAAAGTCATCCCCGAAGTTGTTGTAAAAGACAAAGAACATCCAAACACTTCCCTTGGTGTAATGTATAGCGATATTATACCCGTACTTGTAAATGCTATAAAACAACAACAAACCCAAATAGAACAACTCAAAAAACAAAACAACGAAATTCTTAAAAGATTGAGCAATTTGGAAAACAAATAAATCGTAAACTTGTTTTTTATTAAATGGGAAGCACCTGTAAGATTTTATGCAGGTGCTTTTTCTTTTAGTTATCTTTGCAAAAAAATTAATATGGATTTTATAAAAACATTTTCAGCTTTTTCCGAAGAGTTAAACAAACTACTATCCGGTAAAGACGGCAACTATATTACTACACAAAATTTTAACGAAACTATCCAAATAGCTTACTACGAAAACGCTTGGTTTACACCGGAAAGTATAAAAACAGCACTTTCTCATATTAAATATATGACTCAAGAAGAAAATTTAAAGGAATGGTTGCAAAACTATCCTAATCTGCCTGTAAAAAAAGTCAAAAGGGTCCTTACCGTTATGGCAGGTAACATCCCTATTGTCGGATTTCAAGATATACTTTCGGTATTGGCAAGCGGACATATTTTTATCGGAAAATTATCATCAAAAGACAAGGTACTTCCGCAACTCATAAAAAAAATTCTTATATTAATTGACCCCGAACTATCTGAAAAAATAATCTTAACAGAAGAACCTGTAAAAAAATTTGACGCCGTAATAGCAACAGGTTCAGATAACAGTGCTGTTTATTTCGAAAAATATTTCGGCAATTACCCTAATATAATCAGACGAAACCGCAGCTCAATAGCAATATTTGACGGTAGCGAAACCGAAGAAGACATAAAAAAACTTGCTGACGATATTTTCTTATACTTCGGATTAGGTTGCCGGAATGTTTCCAAATTTTATTTACCTGAAGGCTATCCTGTTGAAAAAATCATAAAAACATTTAACTCAACAAAATACTCTGGATTTTCCAAACATAATAAGTACGCAAACAATTACGACTACCACAAAGCAATTTATTTGCTCAATAAAATAGATCATCTCGACGGCAATTTCTTTTTAATGAAAGAAGACGAAGGTGTTTCATCTCCTGTATCTGTAATTTATTACGAGTATTATAATAAAAATACCAATTTAGATTTAAAATTACTATCTTTGAAAGACAAAATACAAATTGTCCAAACAAAAGATAAATTCGGGCTGGCACAGTTCCCCGAATTGACCGATTATCCGGACGGTGTTGACATTTTGGAATTTTTGCAAAATATATAAAACCTACAGCCATGTTATATTTATTCAGAATGTTGTATCCCCAAGACGAAGATTTTTCAATGGATATTGTTGTCAAAGGAAAACAAACATTGTGGGATTTACACAATGCACTTACAAAAAAATTAAATTACGACAACCACGAAGCAGCTTCTTTTCTTTTGGTAAGTGAAGACGACTGGTCTATCAAAAAAGAATATCCTGCAATCAATTTTAATGATCCGTCGAAGGATTCACCAATGAAAGATATAACTATTTCAGATGTGGTAGGCAGGGCAAAACAAAAGCTATTGTATCTTTTCGACATGTTTAGCGAAAGGTATTTTGTGCTTGAGTTCGTATCAACTACAGATGAACAAAAAGAGTTGGAATATCCGTTCTTTTTCAATGAAAAAGGACAAGTTCCAGACCAAACATTTTATGATCTTGATTTAGGAAATACTCAAGAAGATATTGATGAAAACGAAGATGAATTCGGGTTCAACGACGACGATATGTACGGTATTGACGAAAATGATATTTTCTGATGTTTAAAGTATTGCATTACAAGGAAAAATGTTTGGGTTGTGCTTATTGCGTAGAAGCAGCCCCTGCTCTTTTTCAAGTAAATGACAGTGACGGGAAAGTAGATTTGATAGGCTCAAAAGAAAAAAACGGGATACAATCATTGAGCGTAAACGATGCATTGCTTGACGAAGCAAAAGAAGCAGCAGAATTGTGCCCCGCAAAAATCATAATACTTCAAATAAAATGAATGGTGAACTTATCAGGCTTGAAGGTCTGAAAAAATATTATAAACTCGGTACCCAAATCATAAAAGCTCTCAGGAGTATTGACTTGTCCATAATAAAGAACGAATACGTTTCCATAATGGGAGCAAGCGGTAGCGGAAAATCAACCTTGATGAATATTCTGGGCTGCTTAGATACGCCTACTGCGGGCAGGTACTTTTTGAACGGCAAAGATGTATCAAAACTCTCCGAAGACAAACTTGCCGAAATCAGAAACAAAGAAATCGGTTTCGTTTTTCAAACGTTTAACCTTTTGCCTAAATACGATGCATTGGAAAATGTGGCTCTGCCGTTAATTTATGCGGGAGTAAAAAAAAAGGAAAGATTGGAACATGCTGCTGAATTACTGGAATTGGTTGGACTAAAAGACAGAATACACCACAAACCAAATGAACTATCCGGCGGACAAAGACAAAGAGTGGCAATAGCCCGCGCGATGGTAAATCATCCGTCTATAATTCTGGCTGACGAACCCACGGGAAACTTGGACTCAAAAACATCAGAGGATATTATGAGGCTTTTCTCCGACATCCACAAACAAGGCAATACAATAATCCTGGTCACACATGAACCTGATATTGCCGAATTTGCGGAAAGAATAATAAAACTCAAAGACGGAAAAATAGAAGATGACAGTCAAAACCCACTAAACTATGAAAAAAATAAAAGTTTATACCAAAACGGGTGATGCCGGCACAACATCATTAATCGGAGGCACACGCGTACCCAAAAATCACCCGCGGATAGAAGCATATGGTAATTTGGACGAGCTTAATGTATTTACAGGTGCCATTAGAGATTTTGATATTGATACGGATATAAAAGAACAACTTGTTGAGATTCAAAAAAAGATAATGAACATAAGTGCGGTCTTGGCCAGTGATAAACAAACAAACAAAACAATAAAATTGGCTGTTACCCATGAAGATATAGATTGGCTGGAAAAGAAAATAGACGAAATGGACGAACACTTACCGCCTTTAAAATCACTGGTAATTCCCGGGGGTAATCAAGCAATATCCGCCTGTCACAAAGCAAGGGTTATTTGCCGTCGTGCAGAACGCAGCATTATTTCATTAACCTTACTTTTCAAAGTCGATACAACAATAATAACATACCTAAACAGACTATCGGACTACTTCTTTATGGTGGGTAGAAAAATAGCAATGGACAAAGGATTTATGGAAACACCGTGGTTTCCGAGAAAGTAAAACATTAACCATTTGTTACACCTCCGGGACCCACATATCTGTAATCTCCAAAAGCAAGTATGGGATAAAATATTATGCCTAAAAACAATAGTCCCAAAGTAAACCAACCATTTAACCCAAATGATTTAGACAATCCGTGAATAACAATAATTGCAAAAATAATATTCACGACTGGTATTATTAACAAGAAAATCCACCACCAGGGCTTCCCCACTATATCCAAAAGTACAATAGTATTGTAAATAGGTATCAAAGATGCCCACCCCGGCTTACCTGCTTTTTCAAAGATTTTCCACAAAGCAATAATCATTAAAACTACAATTACAACTTCTATGGAAAATGCAACTATTAAAATTGAAAGGCTCAATGTGTTCATAATTAACTATTTTTGTCCGTGTAAAAATAAACAAAAAGAAAATACAAACCAAAAATTTAATCCAAATGCAATATTAAACTTAATTTGAAATAAAAATTATCTCTAAGTTCCGATGAAGAATATGAACCAATTTTATAAAAAACACCCAATCCTACTCCGGCATATTGAGACCTAATAATATCATTTATAATCAGACCTGTTTCGGAATAAATTTTATCCGGCATATTGTATTCAAAACCATAATTCAACAATTTGTTTTCCATAGTACCATATCCCACACTATATGCAAGTATAAAATTGGGAATAAAATACTTTGTTTTTATTAATAAATGCTTCAAATCATAATAAAAATGTCCTGCTACAAACTTATCTGCATAAAAACTACATAAATCCATAGTTTGAAAAGTATTGGACACAAACAAATGGTCTTTGTAATAACTTCCATGCATATCGTACATCAAAGATAATGGAACATCTCCAGAAACCTTTCCTGCTGTTATACTTGTCCGTAAAATTCCTTTTAACCCCAAATCAAAATCTTTTTTCCACATAAATTCATACTTTTCATACCTCAAACCACTACCATTTATAGACAGACCTCGTTTGTAATTAAAATACAGCACAGGATATTTGGTTCCTAAAGACACGGAACCATCAACGGTTTTCATAACTTGCTCACCAATAGCTAACTTGAGTTTGATTCCCACTTCATTGTAATTAAACCCATTTGAAACATCAAATTTACCATAGTTATAAATATTTTCACTTGTTCTTATTCCTGTCTCAAAATAAACATTTCCCCAGAAATGTCGTACCCTAAAATCTAAACCTGCAAACTTACTTTCTACATAATCCATCTTTTTCAAATAAAATAGCCTGTACCTTTCAGTAGATGCGAAAGTGGATTTGTATCCGTAAAAATTGTAACCACCCGTTTCGGTCATATCGTTTTTATATCCCGCGTTAAAGACTACACCAGATGATTTATCTAAAAATATTCTTAAATTACCTCCATAGTTATGTTTTTTTATGCCAAAAGAATAAGCATAATACCCCCCGATACTCCAAACCTGTGAAACAGAATTATTCGTCTCCAGTCCAATACCTAATCTAAACTTTTCATATAAATTATAAGACATCAACTTGTTCAATTTAATATTAACCGGACCAACAGGAATAGCACCGGTCAAAATATATTTCATAAAAAGGTATTTTTGATTCAAATTTTCAGCCTTACCCAAACTGTCTATTATATGATAAGTCGCACTATCCATACTAGTTAGCGGGACTACTCTATACTTTTCAATTCTATTCTCCGCATTTTTAAATGCTGTTCTATTTACATCCAACACTCCAAATTTAGGCTTTAAGGTGTCAGGTTTTCCGTTTGGAATCACATCAAATAAATAAGTTTTATCAACCCCGGCCAGCACATAATTTGAATCCAACAAAATTCCATTAAATATCATTTTACTATTCAACTGCATAGGCATCCACGCTCCTTTGTATTTTTCATAATTTTGATTTATTTTAATATAAAAATTACCCTGCTCTACAGGTTCCGCCATAATATTTTTAATTGCATATCCATCCGTTGTTATATAAATCACACCCTTAAGTCCATCAAACTTTTTTCCTATATGAGGTTTAAACTTTATTATAAAAATCGTATCTCCATTCCCACCATAAGAAGTATCAATGAGTTGAAAAAAATACTTTTTCCATCCCGAAGGTGATATAGGACTTACATATTTTTTATCTAATAAATTTACTTGCGATTTGTAAAACGAAAAAGACTGAAATTGAGTAGCTAAAACAAAAAAAGTAGGAACTGTAAATCCTGACACTCGGGAAATAAGAACTTTTTCGTAATTTTTATCGGGTTTTTCAAAATAACGCTCACTCACTGTTTCAAGTAAAAACAAATATTGCTTTTTCAAAAACTTTGCAGCCTTGGATGTATCAAATACCGAAGAAGTATCAACATAAAAAAGTGTATCTCCACTTACTACAATTTTATCCTTTTTCACACCAGTGAAATACATCTTATTATAAGATTTATAATAAAAAGCCTTAAAGCCTTTTTCAGGATCATTCTTTTTACGGTTTTCTACTACTTTCTTCATTATTTTGTTTGCGGGATTTTCACCCGGAAACACAGTAACCTCCTGTAACACAAATGATTGAGACTTCAACTTTACCTCTACTGTATAATCATGTGGTACTCGAAAGTTCAAAACCGTATCCCTGTATCCTACATAAGAAAATTTTACTTTCAAGGGAAATTTAATTCCATCCACCTCAAAAGAAAATTTTCCGTCCAAAGAAGTAATTACACCTTTTTTTTCTCCATAAATAACATTTACAAAAGGAAGTGGATCATTTGTTTTAAAATCTACAACCCTACCAAGAATTTTATATTGTTGTGCAGGTAAAACAATAGGTAAAACGAATAAAAGTAAAAAAAATAATCTTATCATTTCTTCTTATCCTTTAAATGCTTATGTTTCCATCTTCTGTGGGACCACAACCAGTATTCGGGTGCTTTGTTTATAGTATTTTCAAGCATTTTATTGAAATTTACTGTAATTTCACCTTCCGATGTATCAACACTTTCTTCTGCAATTAAAGTAAATGTAACATCATATTTGTTTTTGTCCTTAGGCATCATCTCTGCATATACTACAGCAGCATCAAAGCGTTTTGCTATTTTTTCAGGACCTAAAAAAACAGGTGTGTCTTGATTAAGAAATTTTACCCAGAAATTTATTTCATTGGCGGTAGGAGTTTGATCTGCAACAAAAGCCGCAAGCCAAGGACTGTCTTTTCTACTTAAAGTAATCAACCCCCTCAACGTCTCCCTCATAGAAAAAGCATATCCACCATATTTAATTCTCTTCTTTTTAAAAAATTCATTAAAAAACTTATCATTCATGGGTTTATAAATAACAACACCTGTATGTTTCATTATTTTAGGCATAACAAGCATCCACTCCCACATACCGTAATGACCCATCACAAGCACTATATTTTTTTTATTTGCGTATAATTCAGATAAGAGTTCGGGATTTTTGAAGTTTACCCTTTTCAACATATTTTTTGAATTGAGACGAAAAAATGCCAATGTCTCAATAATCAAATTTGACAAATGAATATAATAACTCCTCTGTATCCTTTTTAGTTCATCATCACTTTTATCAGGAAAAGAATTCTTCAAATTTTCCCATACAACTTCTTTTCTATATCCTGTCACATAAAATAAAAACACAAAAATCAAATCCCTCCACCTTCTTAGTAAAAAAAAAGGTTGAATTGCAAAAGCATATATAATAACCAATATAAAATTCCCAGTAAATTTATTCATAAACATTTCAATGTTGTCTGTCAATATCATCTTGCATATAATCTCGATCTAAATGTCCACCTACATATTTCCCAATTCTATTGTTATAAGGATCATACATATTATTAGACCGCTTATCCAAATAAGCTTTCCAATTCGGCAAATAAATTTCTCCTTTAGCCGTAGAATGCAATAAAACATAACCGTTGTAGTTCAAATCTGGATTGTAAAAAACAAATTTTGCATTACCTTGACCTTTTATATGATAATAATACCATATTTGGTAAGGCACCAATCCAGGATCATGCTCTTCTGTAATTATATCATCAGGAGAGCCGTATTGTAAATAAACCCTTCCTCTATCAGTTTCATAACCTTTTTTTATTTGTGTAGAGAATTTGTCATTAACATATTTTACCTGTGTTAAATATTTATTCCACGCTTTCCCAGGATTTTTTCCATTCCTTCTTACCCAAAAAACATAAAAATAATTTCGCATCATCTTTATATCTCCCGCATTAAGTTGCGTTTTGGCAAAAGAAAGTTCCTCAGGATTAGAAATCGGATACAAGTATTTAATATACACAAACAGAGAATCTCCGGGAATTCTTGACACAAAAGTTGTATCTATGTTTACATCTGGTATAGTATCCAATAATTTTTTATCAATTTTTGGATTACTCCTGCCAAATAAAAATCTTTTTTGATATTTCAAATTATTATTTTTGTCTCTAACCTCAAAAACTAGATTATACTTACCCGAAGGTAATGTTTTAATATTTATCTCACTTGCGGCTACTATAGCAGGAGCCGAATGCTTACGGAAATAATAAACATATTTTGGTAAAACTTCTAAAGACTCCTCATTTTCCAAATAAACTTTCAACAAAAAAGGCTCGTTGTTCAACACTTTATTGGTATTGTAAATTTCTAAATAATAAGATAACTTTTTCACATAAGACGGGAAAAAATCAGACACATAAGGAACAACCAACAAGCCGTTTTTCACCAATTCTGGATATTTTTTCTTATCATCCGGCATAGCCTTAGTTATACTTGAAGCAAATTCAAGCCCCGAAAAGAAAATACTATCTGAAGGGAAAGAGGTTAGGTCCAAATTTGTGGCATAAGAAATTGGAGAAGCTGTTGAATTAGTATCAAATATTTCAATAGACAATTTATATTTATCAGGTTTTAATTTAAATCTTTTTACATCTGCAAAATTTCGAGAAACTTCTAACGAATCTTTTTTCACAGGACTGTTTAATACATATTTTC
>JALTDM010000162.1 GCA_027074135.1 Bacteroidales bacterium | reverse complement strand
TTATATGTGTCATTTTTTTTTTTTATAAGTAGAAGATAACTTATTATCTCTATCTTTTTCGTAACTTCATGTTAATTTTATAAAGAGTAAAAATAATTATTACCTTTGAAAAATTAAAATAAATGGTATGAGTAAATTTATTTTTTCCTTAATACTGTTTTTTGTAACTAATGTATATATTTCTTTTTCTCAAGTTACAACTTATAAATTCTGGATTGGGTTTAAAGATAAAAACGGGACACAATTTACATTGAATCATCCCGAAGAGTATTTATCCCAAAGGGCTATTGATAGAAGGGTAAAGTATGGAATAGAAATAGACTCATCGGATTTACCTGTAAGTAAGGTTTATTTGGACAGCATTGCAGGGACGAGCTTGGAAATAACGACTGTTTCCAAATGGCTTAATGGTTGTGTAGTTAAAACTCAAGATACAGCATTGGTTGACAGTGTTTCTCATTGGGGATTTGTTAAGGAAGTGAAAAGGGTTTTTTATAAGCTAGATACGTCATCAACTTCGCAAGGTATTTACAAAACAAAAGTTAAGGGTGATTACGGATACGCAAATTTGCAGACATCTATGTTGAATATAAATTATTTACATGATTTGGGATATACCGGAGATGGTATGCTTATAGCCGTTTTGGATGCAGGATTTAACGGAATGAATCATTACAGTTTTTTTCAGGATTTGTTTGCAAACGATAAAATTGTAGCAAAATATGACTTTGTAGATAACGATACTTCGGTGTTTGAAAAAAGTTTTCACGGAACCGGTGTTGTTTCTGTTATGGGTGCAAATAAACCCGGAGAGTTGGTAGGAGATGCAACCGATGCAAACTTTATTTTACTAATAAGTGAAGATGCTTCTTCTGAACAAATTGTAGAAGAATACAACTGGGCTGCTGCTGCCGAATTTGCCGATAGTGCAGGAGCTGATTTAATTAACAGTTCTTTGGGCTATACAACATTCGACGACAGCACGGAAAATCATTCGTATCAAATGCTTACGGGAGATAGTACTCCGGCAGCCAAAGCTGCAAACATAGCATTCTCCAAAGGAATGATTGTTGTTGTATCTGCAGGCAATTCCGGAAATAAGCCTTGGCATTACATTTCTACACCGGGTGATGCAACAAAAGCCCTTACCGTAGGTGCAGTTGATACAGATGGTAATTATGCCCCTTTTAGTTCTACGGGTCCAACGCCTGACGGCAGAATAAAACCTGATGTAGCTGCTTTGGGTTATCCTGCAGCCGCTTGTTATGACGGGGATTCTGTAAGTTTTGTTTCTGGGACATCTTTTTCATCTCCAATAATGTGTGGGGCTGTGGCTTGTTTGTGGCAAGCATTTCCCGATTTTGACAATGCAACCATTGTGGAAGCTGTTGAAATGAGTGGTTCACAAGCTGCACACCCTGACAGTTTGCTGGGATACGGTATACCTGATTTTGAATTGGCTTACAATTATTTGCAAAATTTGCAGCAAAATATTGAAATTACCAACCCGAAAGAAAAAGGAGTAATAATTTATCCCAATCCCGTAAACGATGTCTTGCATATCAAAATTTTTGTGCCGCATATTCATTATGTATACATGGGGATATATGATTTAACTGGAGATTTGGTATATTTTACAGACCTTACGCCTTATGTACACATAAATACCGTTTCTATAGGCAATATGAATCAATTGAAAGAAGGTATTTATACAGTAAAATTTTTGATAGACAACAAAATTTATATCAATAAATTGGTAAAGCTGTAAAATGGAAGATGTTTATAGTAAAGAAATTACGCTATCTGAGTTAAATCTTTTCATCAAAAGAGTTATAAACGAAGAAATTTTTGCAACACCACTTTGGATTATTGCTGAAATTAGTGAAATAAGAACAGCAAGGAACAGACATTGTTATCTTGAACTGGTTGAAAAGCAAAATGAAAAAATTATTGCCAAATCAAGAGCTACTATTTGGAGTAACAGATGTCCTATACTAAAAGATTATTTTGAAGAAAAAACAGGTACACCTTTGCAAGCAGGAATAAAAATCCTGTTCAGAGCGGAAGTTAGGTTTCACGAACTCTACGGTTTTTCTCTAAATATACTTGATGTTGATCCTTCATACACATTGGGAGACCTTGCAAAGCAAAGAGAAGAAGTTATTCGCAAACTTAAAGAGGACGGTGTGTTTGATTTGAATAAGGAATTGAATTTGCCATTGGTAATTAAAAGAATTGCCGTAATATCATCGGAAACTGCCGCAGGTTATGAAGATTTTGTTAACACTCTGAATAACAATACATTCGGATATAAGTTCGAAATAAAAATTTTTCCGGCGTTGATGCAAGGTGAAGATGCTGAAAAGGATATTATCAGGGCTATGAATGAGGTATATGAAGAAGTAGAAAAGTTTGATGTGCTTGCAATTATTCGCGGCGGCGGTTCCAAGTTGGATTTGAATGTTTTTGATTCGTATGAGTTGGCTTATCAAGTTTCGCAGTTTCCTTTGCCTGTAATTACAGGATTGGGTCATACGCGGGATGTGTCGGTACTTGATATGATTGTATTTGGTGCATTGAAAACTCCTACGGCTGCAGCTGAATTTATTATAAATGTAAACAGGGAGTTTGAATTAAGACTAAATAATCTTGCTACAAAGTTGATAAATTCTGCAAGAGATTTTGTTACAAATCACGAATACAGACTACAATTGCTGCCCGAAAGGCTTGTCAGATCTTCAAAAGAACTTATGAATTGGCATACAAGCAAACTGCAAATTAAAAAGAATGACTTGGAAAATACTTTGCAAAACTACATAAGCCGTAAACTTTATTACTTGCAAAAGCATAAACAAAAACTTGAAGACTCAATCAATGTTTTCGCTGTCCGTCAAAATGACAAGCTGAAATTGCAATTCAACAAACTTACCATACAAGCAAATCACTATGTGAGCAACGAGTCTGCCAAGTTGGAATCATTGATAGCAAAACTAGATTCGTTGAGACCGGAAAAGATTTTCAAGCGAGGATATCATCTGGTTGCTGACGAAAACGGGAAAATTATTACTGATATTGATGATTTGGCAACAGGGGATTACATAAAGATTTACTTTAACAAAGGAACGGTTGATGCTGAAATTAAAAAACTTAATAAGCGTAAAGAATAATTGTAAGTTCCTGTTGTTTTAAGTTCTTTTTATTTCCGCACAAAAAATAAAGTAACTTTGCAAAAAACAAAACGGCAATGCCGGAAAAAAGACTTGTTGCATATATTACCGATAAATATTCACGACCCCTCAATAAATTTTTACTAAAGTCATACTTGTTGACAGGCAAAAACAGTTATGAGTTTTTGGAATACGACAATGTTTGTTGTATGAAAGAAGCAGGTCTTTTGATAAATAAACTTATTGCCGATTTGCCGGAAGGTAGCATTTTGTTTCCGCTTGTTCAAGAAAAGATTGATAAACAAAGATCTCTTCTTTATGTTAATATAGGTAGCAAACATATATTTTTGCCGGATAATGGCTCTATTGGGTACATTTATGCTTATGAGACAGGTAGTTATAACGTTTATGAAGTAAATCCGGCTTTTTTTGAAAAAACTACGGAACTTTGGAAAACATTTTTGCTATTGGTGGAAGCAATTGCAAAAAAACGAATAACAGAACTTTGTACCAAGAAAGATGGAGTAAATGCTTATCGCATTTCAAAACCTCAACGGCAAATAAACTCCTTTTCGTCTAAGGTTCTGTTTTTTACACAGTCGGGGAGTGCCGTATTGGATCTTACAGAGGAAATGTTTTTGGAAAAGGTAGGGAATTATTCTTCATACCGAATTTTGATAAAAGATGAAATGCTTGTTATAACAAAGGTTGACAATTTCATTTCGGAAAACAAAGAAATAGGCGAGCCATACGCTATTTTTAACGAATACGGACATTTGGAAATAGGTATTTTTATGGAAAGTATTCAAAAAATGTATTCTTTAACGGAAAACAATGTTGTAAAAATTGAATTTTATGAATAATAACGAACTGAAAGATGCGTTTTTAAGAATTTACGGGATAGTAAAACGGCTTAGGAAGGAATGTCCTTGGGACAGAAAGCAAACTTTTGACAGTTTACGCAAGCTAACTATTGAAGAAACTTATGAGCTTGCAGAGGCTATTACCAAAAAGGATTACGAAGGAATAAAAGAAGAGAGTGGCGATTTGCTTTTGCACATTTTGTTTTACAGCATTTTGGGCGAAGAGATTGGTAAGTTTAATATAATTGATGTGATTGATTTTCTGGCAAATAAATTAATAGCAAGACATCCGCACGTGTTTGGCGATACAGTGGCAAAGGATGCAGAAACAGTTCTTAAAAATTGGGAAACCATAAAATTGAAAGAAAAAGGGAAAACATCTGTATTGTCCGGCGTTCCGTCGTCATTGCCTGCTGTGGTTAAGGCATTGAGGTTGCAGGAAAAGGCTTCGGGTATTGGCTTTGACTGGGAACAAAAAGAAGGTGTTTGGGAAAAAGTAGGAGAAGAAATGAATGAGGTAAAATCTGCTGCTAAAAATGATGATAAGGATAAATTGGAAGAAGAAATAGGGGATTTGATGTTTTCAATAGTAAATGCTGCCAGATTATACGGCATTGATGCTGAAAATGCTCTGGAAAAAACAAACCAAAAATTTATTTGCAGATTTAATTTCATAGAGAAAAAAGCCAAAGAACAAGGAAAAATTATTTCTGACTTGAATCTTGACGAAATGGATAAATTATGGGATGAGGCAAAAAACGAAGATAAACATGTTAATTGAAAAATGTTTTAAACTAAACTCATTATGAACAAAACCATAAAATCACTTGCAAAAGAATTATCGTTAAACCCGAGAACAGTTGTTCTCTTTCTAAAAAGCAAGGGATACAAAGACTTATCACCTGATTCAATTTTGGATGACACACAAGTTTCGCTTGTAGAGGACGCATTTTCAAAAGATAAAAACAAAAACCTTAAGATTGCAGTGTTTGTAGGATCGTTCGATCCTTTTACGATTGGTCACGAAGCAATAGTTAGGCGTGCATTGTCGTTGTTCGACAAAATTATAATAGGCATAGGGTATAATGTGAACAAAAAAAACTTTTTTCCTGTAGAAAAGCGGATAAAGTGGATTAGGCAAACTTTCAATGATATTCCCGATAGGATAGAGGTTATGGAATATGACGGACTTACCGTGGAATTTGCCAGGGAAGTGGGAGCTAAATATATTTTAAGAGGAATAAGAACTTCATCGGACTTTGAGTACGAGAGAGCAATTTCACAGACCAACAAAATGCTTGCTCCTGAGATTGAATCTGTATTTTTGCTTACATTGCCCGAGCATACACCAATTACTTCTACAATTGTGAGGGATATATTGAAACACGGCGGAGATGCAAGCAAGTTTTTGCCATACAAAATTGATAAAGAAGACCTGATTGTATGATGAAACGTATTTTTTTTATCATATTTGTTTTATTTTCACTTGCTCATAACACATTGGGGCAAGTTAAGATTGTATGCCGATTACCTCACGACTTTGAACAAAAAACTTTGCAGGCAAAAACTTACAAAGATTTGATGACAAAAACGGATACCGTAATTGCCGAATCGCCTGTAATTGATACTGTTGCAATTTTCGACCTTGATATAAAGCAAACCCGAATGATTTTTTTTCCGTTTGGTAGGGAAGAGGTCTTTTTTTATGCTGAGCCGGATAAAAGTTATGAGTTGATATTCCCTCCTTATGCTCCAAAAACTGTGGCAGACAGTGTAAATCCGTATTTTAAGCCCGAAAAGATTTGGGCAGGTATGGTAGGGCTTGACACTTTGAACACATTTATGATAGCCTTCAACAAAGAATACAATGACTATGTAAATTTATTTTTTTACACCATTTACCGCCAGGGATACAACAGCAAAGCAGATACATTTATTGCTGCAATGAAAAAAAAATATGAGATTACGCAAAATAAATTTTTGAATGCATATATAGACTACAAACTGGCATATCTTGAATTTGTGGCAAAAAAGCGGGATATTAGAAAAATCACTTGGGATTACTATAGGCATAAAAAAACATGGTATTACAACGATGCGTATATGGATTTGTTTAATGAAATGTACAAGTTCTTTTTCAATCTCTATGCGCAAACTCCAAAGGGCAAAGAAATTTATTATGATGTAACACGCGGAAAAAGTCCGTACCTTATAAAACAAACATTATCAAAACGCTATGAACTTGCGGGCGATGATACTTTAATGGAACTTGTTATGCTTAAAGGATTGTATGACGGATCGTTCCCAAGCACAATAGGTGCTTTCAAAAAATTACCTGCACCACAGGTTTTTATGACATTGGACTCAATAATTATGCAAACAAAAATTCCAGAACACAAAATAATTGCACAAGATATAAAGAACGAAATAAAAGAGTCGTTATTTTCTTTTAAAGATACTTTTAAAACATTGAGTTATTGGGACAAAAGACATAAAAATTTTGTGTTTCAAAACTTTAAAGGTAAGTTTGCTTATATTGGTTTGTGCGATATAAACAGCCTGCCATGTTTGGAGCAATTTACCATAAGTGATAGATATTCTGAACATTACCATACTGTTGCAAATGTATATTATATTTTCCCTGAAGATCAGAAAAATAAAGTTATTAAGTATTTCATAAAAAATAAATTAAAACATCTTAACATATTGTTTTTTAAGTCTGCTTCGGATATAAAAAAACTCAGGGTACCTTCGTTTCCGCGATATGTGCTTATTGACCCTTACGGGAAAATAATAAATGAAACAGCACCATTGCCGACCGAAAATTTTAATTCGTATTTTACGGGAATTTTGAGAAAAATGGATTGATATGGAAAAAAATAGTTTTTATGTTATAGGATTGATGTCTGGAACATCACTTGATGGATTAGATATAGTTTATGCTTATTTTATTGAAAAAGACGATAACTGGCAATACGAGATATTTAACTATGAAACAATAAAATATAATGATTGCCTTAAAGAAAAACTCAAAACTGCATCTTTAAAACAAGCTAAAGACTTATTGAAACTTCATAATGATTACGGTAGTTGGATTGGGAACCAAGTAAAAAAATTCATTGCAAAAAATAAAATAAAAAATGTAGATTTTATATCATCACATGGGCATACGGTTTTTCACGAACCCGAGGAAAAGTTTAACTTTCAAATTGGCAACCCGTATTTTATTCTTAAAGAAACAAAAATTCCTGTAGTAGCCGACTTCAGGTCACGCAACATTGTTTTCGGCGGACAGGGAGCACCGCTCGTTCCGATAGGAGACAGGTTGCTTTTCAGTGATTATAAATACAGGATAAATCTTGGCGGTTTTGCAAATATTTCATTTGAAAATTCAAATGAGGAGACATTTGCATATGATATTTGTCCGGTAAATATTGTGATAAACTCTTTGGTTGAACCTCTTGGTGTAGAGATGGATAGAAATGGAGAATTAGCAGCAAAAGGCAGAATCAATCAAGAATTGCTAAACAAACTGGAAGCAATTGAATATTATTCTGCTCAACCACCTAAATCATTGGCCAGGGAATGGGTGGAAAAAGTTTTTAATAAAATTTTATTGCAATTTGAGGGTATGTCGGTAAATGATATGCTGGCAACAATTTATGAACACATAGCAATTAGAGTAGCTTCATCGGTGACAACAGACGGAAAAGTTTTGTTTACGGGAGGAGGAACTAAAAATAAGTTTTTGATGAAAAAAATATCTGAAAAGATAGGTGAAGAAAATATTGTGGTTCCAAGCCAAAAGCTCATTGATTACAAAGAAAGTTTGATTTTTGCTTTTCTTGGAGTTTTATCATACTGTAAGACAAACAATTGCTTATCATCGTACACAGGTGCACCCGAAGATATGGTATGTGGTGTATGGTATTATTAATTTTGTATCTTTGCAAAAAAGTAGGCAATTATGGATGTTAATAAATATAAAGTACTTTCAAAGATAAATCATCCTGCAGATTTAAAATCACTTACAATAGAAGAGTTGGAAATATTAAAGGATGAAATCAGAGATTATATTATTGATGTTGTTTCAAAAAATGCAGGTCACTTAGGCGGTAATTTGGGCGCTGTGGAATTAACAATTGCACTTCATTATGTTTTTAATGCACCTTATGATAAAATAATTTGGGATGTAGGCCACCAGTCGTACGGACATAAAATACTTACAGGCAGAAAAGATGTTTTCCCGACATTAAGAACTTTTGGTGGTATAAGTGGCTTTCCGTCAATTTTTGAAAGTGAATATGATGCTTTCGGAACAGGTCATTCTTCAACATCTATATCAGCAGCATTGGGTATGGCTGTTGCAGCAAAATTGAAAGGTGATGAGGACAGACATGTTATTGCCGTAATCGGGGATGGTGCTTTGACAGGCGGAATGGCTTTTGAGGCACTTAATAATGCAGGACAACTTAAACCTAATATGCTTATCGTTTTGAATGACAATAAGATGTCTATTGATGTAAATGTCGGAGGGTTGAAAGATTACCTTACAGATATTTCCACCTCAAAAACATACAATAAGGTAAAAGATAACGTTTGGCGCCTGTTGAGCAAATTCGGAGAAACACCTGCTGAAATTGTAGCCAAAATAGACAATGCTTTAAAGTCAGTTGTTCTGAATTACAGTAATTTGTTTGAAGCTTTTGGTATCAGATACTTTGGTCCTATTGACGGTCACGATATTCCCAGACTGATAAAAACGTTCGAACAATTAAAGGATATTCCGGGTCCAAAACTTCTGCATTTACGCACGGTAAAAGGTAAAGGTTTTAAACCTGCCGAAGAAAATCAAACAGCTTTCCATGCCGGCGGGAATTTTGATAAAATAACAGGAAAACCGTTAAAGCAAACTGACGAACTACAGCCACCCAAATACC
>JALTDM010000161.1 GCA_027074135.1 Bacteroidales bacterium | reverse complement strand
CGTGAAGCAAAGTAAAAGCAAAATAATCAATACGTTTGTATCTCAACGTCATTGCAATCGCCGGATTTTCTTCCGACCAGAAGGAATACCCGTCAATAGGAGCTTTCTCGAATCTTTGTATTACAACTAATTTAATACCATATTGATTAAGAATCTCACGTGTTTTATCAATTGTATTTCTATTCTCAAAGAAAATTTTATTAAGTTCTATGCACAAGGAATCAATATTATTGTGATTAAATATATTAGTCTCCTGTAATTTGGCTTCATAGTTTGCCAAAGAACTCCAAGCAAGCATATTTCTTTCATCAATCAGTAATTTATCGGACTTCCTATAATAAGAAAACTTGTTTGTAGCAGCGTTTAAAATTAAGTCATCTATAGTAGAAATGTTAAAAATTTTTTTTATTATGTGTATATCATCTTCTAAATTGGAAGTAAGATATTGTTTAAAATATTTTATTGGAACATATTCTTTAATTGCATTCCATATTTTAACATTTTTTAATTTTCTGATATTTTTTTCTTTAACTCGTGCCTTATCAATCTCGTATTGGGATTGGAATTTCATCCAATATTCAGCAGGTATATCCAATGCCTCCTCAAGCAAGAGAGCAGTTGATGCTGTAATTGAACGCTTACCCTTAATGATTTCATTTAGGAATGAGGGCTTTACACCTAGTTGTTTTGCGAGTTCGCGTTGAGTTAAATCTTCCCGCGCATTAATTTCGTCTCTTATCAATTCGCCAGGGTGTGTGGGTTCAAAAGGCGTAATGTTATTTTCTCTAATCTCCATAGTGTTTGCTTAATTCCAAAATATTACAAATCGTGATTTCTCCTTCAATACTCAATCTAAATTCAATCCTATATTTAATATTGATGTAAACAGCTTCAATTCCTTCTTTATCACCTTTAAGAATTTCATAATGTAAACTTTTAATTTTGTAAAGGTCTTCAATTCTATTAGCAGCTTTTAATTTATCTATTGTTTTCTTGTATTGTTTAATAATCGCTTTTTGAAATCGGTATTTCTTATTTCTCGCTTTTCCTTGTTCGTATAATTCCTGTAAATAATACTTTTCAAATTTAATAATCATAATATAATAAAAAGTTCATTAAAATAGTGAATGTAAAATTCATTGTGAGCCAACATACTTATATTGATATTTTTTTTATCTTCTAATTACATTCTTTTTTTATGTGGTTCGTTTAAATAATTTTAGAATTTTATTTGACGGCAATAATATTTGTTCATAATTATTTTAATCAATTTTTTCTTACCCTTCCAATTTTTTCAATGCATTCTTAATTTGTTCGAGGGCTATTTCGTTGCGTTTGAGTTCTTGCTCCAATTTAAATACCCGGTAGCTTTCCAAAGATTCCGCTCCGCCGAGCAGCCAATTAATATCACAACCAAGGCGTAATAATTTCCGTAAAATTTTTGTACCGGGTTCTCTGCGTCCGCTTACGTATTCTTGAAGTTGCTGCGGTTTCATTTCCAGTGCATCGGCAAGGGCTTTAAGCGTATTGTATTTTCTTTTTGCGAATATTCTTATTCTTTCACCCACTCCAAGACGGAGATTTTCTTCCTTGAAAAGGTCGAGGTCTTCTTCTACGTCCCTAAACAGGTCTAATTCAAGTTGATAATTGTCAACAATGTCTTTGATTTTTTTGTAAAGGTCATCATCTAAGCGGGGACTTTCTTTAAGTAAGTAAGAAAGAGTTTGTTTCCTTAGCCCCAATTTTTTAGCAAGCCAAGTTTGGCGGATGCCGTAAGTACGCAGTAAAAAAAGTATTTCTTCCTGCTTTGTCAATTTTAATTCCAATGAAATGAAAATTTAATTATTAAAATAACAAAATTGTTTGGAAATCTAAAAGAATTTTCATGTAACGAATTTAGATATAAAACAGTATGAGTTTGAATTTTGTGGTACAGGTTTAAAATCAGTGGCAAAAAATAAAAAAAATAAGAAAGGAGAAACAAGAAATAAGAAATAGTTAAAAATGAGACGCCCGCCTTCGTCTGCGCTTCGCTTGACTATGTCGTGACAAGCAAGAGGTAAGACGCAAGGAATTAGGCTTATTATTGTCAAATCGAGAACCTTGCATAAATGGATGATTGGATGAGTGGATGCATGGTTGATTGGATTGTCCGTCTTCCCCCCTTGCTACGGTCGGGCTTCGTCGCGACAGGTCCGCCTTCTCAGGATAAGTCGGGAGAAGAGTTGTTGAAAAATTTGAACTTTTAACTACGCCAAAAATTTCGATAGATTGCCTCACTTCGATACATTCGGCATCGTTTTTGTTTTTTAAAATTTTCTCCTACAAACATTCGATCCCTTTGGGGTCGTTTGTTTTTCAAACCTATTCACCATTTTCCCGCATTCTGGGGGGCTATGTTCTCAAAACAAATCAAGAATCAGCCCTCCCTTTGGTAAGAAAGGGTGGGTTGTGAAAAATAAGGAGAGCAAAAAATAGCAACAAAACGCTCAAAAGGAAAAAAAAGCTAATTTTTTTTTGCCACCAAATTTAAACTTGTCCCGTACGAGTATAATTTTTGTTACAATATTCGATTGATTTTATTATTAAATGTAGGGGACGCAAATTTTGTGGGGTCGCAAAATTTGCGACCCCAACTTAATAGAAAAGGCTGCCCGAAGGCAGCCTTAAATTTATTGCAAGAAAGCAAGGTTTATTTCAGCAGCATCATCTTCTTGGAAACAACTTTGTTCCCTGCTTGCAGACGGTAAATGTAAGTACCG
>JALTDM010000160.1 GCA_027074135.1 Bacteroidales bacterium | reverse complement strand
ATTCTCCAAAATCTTTTTGTACACTTCAAAAGCCTTATCCCAATTCTCAACATCTATATATTCTTCACCTTGATAAAATAATTTTTCGTCATCATTTTTTTGTCCAAATACACTATATATACCTAACACACTAAAAAACAGGAGAAAAAATATATTCTTAATCATAGCATTTCATACTTTAATCTGCGAATATAAAATAATTTAAATACCCACACAAATAAAAATTCATTAAAAGAACTTCTTTTTAGATTTTGTTATCAAAAATTGCTTCAAATAAAACGGCTCAAAATAAGCTACATCTGCAAATTCTTTGTTTTCAAACATTTGTTGAGCCAAAAAAATCATATTAGCGGCACTTTGAAGCAAGTTTACCTTTTTTTTATTCTTTACCAATATGGTTTCATAAGTTTTTTCCACACCGGAACCCATTATAAATATCTCTCTGTCAGCATATTCAGAAAAAGTATTTTCATCTACTATAACAGGCTTTACTTCCTCAAGTTGATTTGCACTACTGTCGTAAACCCCGGCATAAATTTCCATACGTCGTGCATCTACCGTAGGAATTACCACAGCATTCTCGCTTACAGGAAATGTTTTTACAAAATATGTTGCCATGGCATCCAATGTTGGTACGGCAATTAGCGGTATTCTTTTACCGTAAGCTATTCCTTTTGCCAAAGATACACCTATACGTAAACCTGTATATGAGCCCGGACCGGAACTTACCGCAACGGCGTCAAGTTCATTTTTTTCCAAAATCCTCCCTGCAAACTCCGGAGCTCTAGCAGCATGAATATTTCCCCCTGTCTCTTCATACAAAATTTTTAACTTTCCGTCCGATAGCAAGCCTACCGAACAAATGGGAGATGAAGTTTCTATAAGTAAAATATTACTCATCTTCTGTCTTTTTTGTTTTTGAGGCACTTACAACCATCCCGTCTTTCAATATTTTGTTGAGAATTTCAAAAGGACCGATAACAACTTGTTCACCTTCTTTCACTCCTTTTTTTATTTCAATGTAATTGTCGTCCTGAATACCTGTAAACACTTTTCTTTCACAAACCTTTCCTTTGTCGTAAACAAATACTGCTTCATAATCATTATCCGCACTGTCAGTTCTTGTAACCACCGATTCTATGGGCACGGAAACAACACCATTTGCAACCTGTGTTTTTATTTCAACACTCGCCGACATACCTGGTCTCAAAGGATAAAACCCATCGGGCTTACCTTCCAGTAAATCCGCATAAGATTCCTTAAGTATCAATATCTTAACTGTGAATGTAGTAACCTTATCTGCAGACAAACCTGTATTGTTAGACGAATTTGCCACCTCGGTTACCACTCCTTTGAACGGATGATTAAGATAAGCATCTACTTCAATTGTTGCAGTATCTCCGGGAGTTATTCGTATTATATCATTCTCATTTACATCTACTTCCACCTCCATTTTGTCCATGTCTGCTATGGTTAAAAGTTCCGTTCCTGCCATCTGGGCGGTACCCACTACTCTTTCGCCTTTTTCTACGTTCAGTTTTGAGACTGTGCCGCTCATAGGTGCATAAATAGTAGTTTTTCTAAGATTTTCGGCAGCCTCTTTCACCGATGCCTCGGCAGACATCACAGAGAATTTGGCACCTTCCAAACTTTGTTTTGCCGCTTCATAATCGGCCTTTTGTGTCTCATATTGAGTTTCGGCATTATCGAAGTCAGCTTCCGACACAGCTTTTTCTTCAAACAGTTTTTTGTATCTCTTATAATTTTTCTCTGCTTGTATCAATTGTGCTTTTGACTGTTGGAGGCGGGCTTGTGCATTTGCCAAATTTGCTTTTGCGGAATTTAATGAAGCCTTTGCCCGTTCCAAGGCAGAAACATATATGTCGGGTTTGATTTTCACCAACAAATCACCTTCTTTTACTTTTTGGCCTTCTTTTACATTTATATCTATGATTTCACCCGATACTTCCGGACTGATTTTTACTTGGGTTTGGGGCTTAATTTTACCACTGGCTGTTATAGTTTCTACAATTGTCCGTTTCGCAGCTTTGGCAATTTCTACAGTTACGGTACTATCGCTTCCGACTGCTCCGGTTTTCTTCAAAACTATCAACAGTACAATGATACCCAAAACAGATAAGGTTATAATTAGTTTTTTATTTTTCATTTTTGTTAAAAATTCAAAGGTTTTCCTATGTAAAAATCAAGTATTTTCAGCTTGAAAACATATTCATACTTTGCTTGAAGCAAATCATTTTCGGCTTTGAACAAGTTGTTTTTGGCTACATTGAAATCCACATAACTTACCATACCTACAGAAAACTTCTTGCTTAAATTCTCAAATGAGGTTTTTTGAGCTTCCAGTGATTTTTTTGCCGCATTATACTTGTTCAAAGCTGCTTTTGCATCGTTATATGCCTGAACAACCGACTTGTAAATATTGTTATATGTTTTTTGCATCTCCAATTTTGCACTGTACAACGAAAGACGTGCATTTTTAATTTGTGTAGAAGTCTGATACCCGCTGAATATGGGAATTGAGACTCCCAAAGATACAGTAGCACTTTTGTTATCATTCAATTGGTCAGCAAAAGGATAAGGCTCTTCATTATATTGCATTTGCCAACCGTAAACAGGTGTTGAATCTGTAGCAACAAACCCAACGGGAACAATCACCGGCGAATATGAGCCTTTTTTTCTGGTGTCGGAGTAGCCTGTACCGTAAGACAAAGACAAAAAAACACGCGGGCTTCTATTGCCCTGAGCCATTTTCAAAGAATATTCTTTTGCATGTAAATTATATTCGGCAACTTTGTAATCGGGTAAAACAGCTATTGCTTTTTTGACAAGAGTGTCCACAGGCAAAAGCAAAGATTCATTAGACATATTTTCAACATCAGGTACAATCACATCAAAATTTTCCAACGAATCCGCAGGCAGGTTCATAAGTTGAATAAGGCTTAAAATTGCCATTTTAAGGTTATTGCCGGAATTTACTACTTGAAGGTTTGCATTGGCAAGTTGAGCCTGTGCATCCAGGTAATTGTCAACAGACACACTTCCGGCATCATACAACTTGCGGCTGTTTTCCACTTGAACTTTATTTGTTTCATACTCTTTTTCAGCCAAACTCAAACTCTCTTTTGCATACAAAATCTGCAAGAACGCAGAAGCAATATTTAATGAAATCGTGTTTGTAGTTTTTTTGAGATTTTCTTCGGAAGACAAGAAATTGAATTTTTGATATTTTACATTATTCAACATTCTAAACCCGTTAAACAATGTAACCGACGACGAAACCGAAAAATTCTCCGTATTGCTTTTGTTGGGAATAAATTCATTGGTAAACGGATCTATGGTATGACCGCGCATATAATTATGATTTGCGGATACGGACAAAGAGGGTAAAAGTGAAAGTTTGGCTTGCGTTAAATTGTTTTGGTTTATAGACAATGATATTTTTTGCTGCTGCAATTCAATGCTGTTGTCCAGTGCATAATTTATGCACTCTTCCAATGTCCACTTATGCTGCGAAAACATTAAAAACGGGAACAATGCAAAAACAAAAAACAGTTTCTTCCGCATCAAAATATAGTTTAATCTGCAATTTTACAATTTTTTATTGGTAAGACAATAATTTTTACTGTTTAATGTTCACATTTTTAAACAAAAAATACACTCACTGATACTGTACGATTGTATCGTTGGGGTAATTTGTCAATGTGATAATGTGATAATTTGTTAATTGGTTAATGGGTAATTGTTTGGTTTACTGCTGAATAACAATTGCTGTAGTGTGAAGAACCAATTCGTGTGGTAATTTATTGCAGACCGGGAAAAACGATGTGACTAGCACCGCCTTTTAAGGCGGTGTTACGGTAGGATGATGCCAAGTGTGGGGGCTTTAGCCCCAGGATATTAAAAGCTAAGGCTAAAGCCATCGGATTTTTTTATTCATTTCATTACCCCACCATAAATGGCGGGGCTATTCATAAAATATGGTATTTTTTGAATAAATAATAACTGGGCTGAAGCCCGTGCGGGGTTTTGGTTTTATTGTTCCCTTAAAAGGTAGGGCTATTCAATAATATGGTATTTTTTGGATAAATGATAACAGGGCTGAAGCCTGTTTGATTTTAATCCAATTCGTGAGGTAATTTATTGAAAAGCGAAAAAAGCGATATGAATAGCCCCGCCTTTTAAGGCGGTGTTACGGTAGGATGCCGCCAAGTGTGGGGGCTTTAGCCCCCGGATATTAAAGGCTAAGGCTAAAGCCATCGGTTTTTTTTATTTATTTCATTGGGGCTGTCCAAAAAGGCAGCCCCAACTAACAACTAACCATTAATAACTAACCAAAGCATAAAAGGGGGATAATTTTTCTTAACCGAACACCGTCACATAAAAATTCTTAACTTTACCCGTTCAAAATCTGCAATTATGAAAACAATACATTTGGTAAGTATCGGAGACGAACTTCTACTCGGACAAGTGGTTAACACAAATGCTGTATGGCTTTCACAACAGCTTTATCCTGCAGGTTTCAAAGTTGATAAAATTTCTGTAATTGCAGATGATAAGAAAGACATTATTGACATTCTTGACGAATCTATCGGCAAGTACGATGCAGTAATTATCACAGGCGGGTTAGGTCCTACCAAAGATGATTTGACAAAACACACATTGACGTCTTACTTCAATAAAAAATTGGAATTGAATAATGAAGCTTTGGAAATGGTAAAAAAAGTCTTGGACCGCCGCGGTGCATCTATGAATAAACTCAATGAAGAACAAGCATTACTTCCTGAAAACACCACACTGATACCCAATGACAACGGAACTGCTTGGGGAATGATTTTTGAAAAAAACGGGACCTATGTGGTTTCATTACCCGGCGTACCTTTTGAGATGAAACCGATGTTTGAAACCTATGTTTTACCTTTTTTGAAAAATAAATTCAAAACTCAAGAATTTTATTACAAAACCGTTCATATACAAGGCATTCCCGAAAGCGAACTTGCTATTAAACTTACCGGTTGGGAGAATAATTTACCCGAAAATATAAAACTTGCCTACCTGCCTCAACCCGGACTTGTGAGGTTGCGACTTTCCGCTTCGGGTACCAACATAGACGAATTAAAAAATGTTATAAACAAAGAAATTGAAAAATTAAACGGCATATTGGGTGAACACATTTCCGGATATGATGACAAACCGCTTGAAGTGCTGATAGGCGAAATGCTAAAAGGAAACAACTTAACCGTAGCCACAGCCGAAAGTTGTACGGGAGGATACATTGCCCATTTGATAACATCGGTAGCGGGAGCATCGGAATATTACAAAGGCAGTGTGGTAAGCTATGCCAATGAGACCAAAATAAATGTATTGGGCGTAAACAAAACCGATATTGAAAAATACGGAGCAGTAAGCCAAAGTGTAGTAGAACAAATGGCTGAAGGAGTGCGTAAGCTCATAAATACCGATTTTGCCGTAGCAGTTTCGGGAATTGCAGGTCCAACCGGCGGAACACCCGAAAAACCCGTGGGAACAACTTGGATTGCCGTGGCAACACCAACAAAGGTTATCAGTCAAAAATTCGTTTTCGGCAAAGAACGAGACAAAAACATAAAAAAAACTGCTCTTCAAGCACTAAACATGCTAAGAGTAGAAATATATAATCATACCAAATGAAGTGGGAATTTTTTGTAGCTAAAAATATTGTCTTCAAAAACAACTCCAAGGTAGCCAAACCTATCATAAACATAGCAATGGTCGGTGTAATAATAAGCATGAGCATTATGATTCTTTCCGTTGCCATTGTTACGGGTTTCAAGCAAGTGATAAAAAATAAAATCACAGGATTTGCAGCACATATGGAAATAACCGGATACAGTACTGACTTTTCTTACGAAACAAATCCGATAGACAGGAACCAACCTTTTTTGGCTGAACTGAAAAACATAAACGGCATAAAACACATACAAACATTTGTAACAAAATCGTCAATAATAAAAACAGGAGACCAGTTTCAAGGAATTATCTTAAAAGGTATAGGGAAAGATTTCGATTGGAATTTTTTAACAAAGCATTTGGTTGAAGGCAAAAAACTTAATATAGGAAATGATGAGCCAAGCAACGGAATAATTATTTCGAAAAAAATAGCAGACTTGCTAAACCTTGAAGTAGGTAAAAAAATCGTTTTGTATTTTATCCAAGACCCGCCACGTTTTCGCAAACTCACAATAAAAGGAATTTACGATACGGAATTTGAGGAGTTTGACAAAGTTTTTGCATTTGTAGATATGAGACATTTGCAAAAAATCAACAATTGGGATTCTACACAGGTAAGTGGTTTTGAGATTTTTATAGACAATTTTGATAAATTAGATACACTAAAAAATCAAATTGCAGATATAGTAGCATCAAGTTCTGCTGCTACCGGTGATTTTTTGCAAGTAAAAAGCATAAAAGATATTTACCCGTACATATTTGATTGGATTTCGCTTTTTAACACTAATGTTTTTGTAATAATTCTATTGCTTATAATAGTTGCATCAATAAATTTATCATCCGGACTTTTAATTTTGATTCTTGAAAAAACTCAAACAATCGGTATCTTAAAGGCTCTGGGAGCAACCAACAAAAGTGTTAGCAATCTATTTGTAAACATTGGTGCAATCTCAATGACCAAAGGCATTATAATAGGTAATCTTTTAGGTATAGGATTAGTAACTATACAATATTTAACACATTTAATTAAATTGGATCCAGAATCATATTATGTAGATTTCGTTCCTGTCTCATTGAATATTTGGCATTTAATAATTTTAAATTTAGGAGTTTTTGTAATTATAACTTTAGTACTTATTTTACCTTCAATGATAGTTTCACGCATTACCCCGACTAAAGCAATTAGGTTTAACTGATAACTAACCCCAAACAAATTACAAAAAAAACAACAGCATAAAAACAAAATAATTACCTTTACAACCGAAAAATAAAATCATTAAGTTATGATAAAAAGAAGTTTATTATTAGTAGTTTTTGTATTTTCCATTTTTGTAGGCTCCGTCAGAGCTGACGAAGGGATGTGGCTTCTTTCCTTAATTGGGAAGAATTATGAACAAATGAAAGCTGAAGGATTTCAATTAACACCTGAAGACATTTACAGCGTAAACCATTCATCATTAAAAGATGCTGTAGGAGCTTTGGGGAATGCCGAATACGGAAAATTCGGTTTTTTCTGTTCCAGTGAAATTATATCTCCCAAAGGATTAGTCTTAACAAACCATCACTGCGGCTATGAAGCAATCCAATCAAAAAGTACAGTTGATCATGATTATTTGCGTGACGGATTTTGGGCATATAATATGTCTCAAGAAATTCCTATCGAAGGTATGACGATTTCATACCTTGTGAGAATGGAAGATGTAACTAGTAAAGTTCTCGCTAATGTAACAGACGATATGACAGAAAGCCAAAGGGACGCTGAAATTCAAAAAGTTTCTCAAAAACTTGTAAAAGAAGCAACAAAAGGAACAGATTATATTGCACACGTTAAAAAAATGTTTGATGGTAACCAATATTTTCTTTTCGTATATATTACATACAAAGATATCAGACTAGTTGGAGCACCTCCTTCAAGTATAGGTAAATTCGGCGGTGACACAGATAACTGGATGTGGCCTCGTCACACAGGAGATTTTTCTATGTTTAGAATTTATACTGCACCTGACGGCAAACCGGCAACATATTCAAAAAATAACGTTCCACTCAATCCAAAACATTTTTTCCCAATATCTTTAAAAGGAGTAAAGAAAAATGATTTTGCAATGATTATGGGTTATCCCGGATCAACAGAAAGATATCTTACTTCATACGGAGTAAAACAAGCACTTGAAGTTAAAAATCCTGCAACTATTGCAATTCGTGACAAAAAATTAGCAATCATGAGAAAATACATGAATGCTGACCATGCAATTAAAATACAATATGCTGCAAAATATGCTGAAACTGCAAATTATTGGAAATATTTTATTGGGCAAAATAAAGGTATAAAAAGGCTTCATGTAATAGAAAAGAAACAAGAATTAGAAAAAAAATTAATGGAATGGGCTTCTCAAAATCCAGAAAGACAAAAAAAATATGGATGGATTCTTGATACTATTTCAAATTTCTATGAAAAAAACAAAGAGAGGGATTTAGCACAAACATACTTGTATGAAGCACTGTTCCAAGGAGCAGAAATAATTACTTTTCCACTTAGATTTTATAGATTTGAGAAAATGTTGGAAAATCCTAACGCCCCTAAAGATGTAATAGACGAACAAGTTAAAAGTTTAAAAGAAGAAGCTGATAAATTCTTCAAAGATTATAATGTAAATGTTGATAAAGATATTTTTGTTGCACTTGGAGAAATGTATCTTAAAACATTACCGGAAAAATATCAACCTGAAACTTTTTTGAAAATTAAGAAAAAATATAAAGGTAATTTCCGTAAATTTGCTAATAAGGTTTTGTATAAAAAATCAATTTTCACAGATAAGTCAAAAGTTGAAGCATTCTTAAACAAACCAGAAGCTAAAGTATTACAAAAAGACCCGGCTTTTAAACTAGCTGAAGATGTGATTAAATTATATTTGAATTTTGGCGGGCAAAAACCTGACGAATTCAGAAAAGCAAGAAGGCTGTTTGTTGGCGGACTTATGAAAATGCAAAAAGACAAATTATTCTATCCCGATGCAAATTCTACAATAAGATTGACTTACGGTACCGTACAAGATTATTATCCGAGAGATGCAGTTCATTACAATTATTTTACGACACTAAAAGGGGTAATGGAAAAAGAAGACCCGAATAACCCAGAATTTATAGTTCCTAAAAAATTAAAAGAACTATATGAAAAGAAAGATTACGGTCAATATGCCGATGCAGATGGAACAATGCACGTTTGTTTCTTAACAAACAATGACATAACCGGAGGTAATTCAGGTAGTCCTGTATTAAATGCAAAAGGTGAATTAATAGGAGCAGCCTTTGACGGCAACTGGGAAGCTATGAGTGGAGACATTGCTTTCGAACCTTCACTTCAGAGAACAATTGTAGTTGACATAAGGTATGTATTATTTATTATTGATAAATATGCAGGAGCTAAAAATCTGATAAATGAGATGAAACTGGTAAAAGATTAATATTAAAAAATATATGCAAATAAAAAAAGGCTGTCTAAAAAGGGCAGCCTTTTTTATGATATTTATTTTTCCACAAAAGAAAAAAAGTAAATCTATTTATTTTTCCTCTTTACAATCGCCCAAATTTTACTTAAAATATTCAAGGCTTCTACAGGTGTGGTTTCATTTATGTTTACATCTTTGAGCAATACTTTTATTTCTTGGTAATCGGGGTCTTCCATTTGGAACAATGCGATTTGCTGCGGCTCTTTAGTTACTTTTTTTACATCGGGCTTGGTACCTTTATTCTTTTCAAGTTGTTTAAGAATTTGCTTTGCCCTGTTTATCACAATTTTTGGGATACCTGCCATTTCCGCTACGTGAATACCAAAACTGTGTTCCGTACCTCCGGGTTTTAATTTACGCTCGAAAATAACACGGTCGCCGGCCTCACTTACAGATACATGGTAATTTTTTATGCGAGAAAAAAACTTCTCCATATCATTCAGCTCGTGATAATGTGTGGCAAACAGTGTTTTCGGGTGTGCATACCTGTTCTCATGCAAATATTCGGTAATAGCCCAAGCTATTGAAATACCGTCGTAAGTGCTTGTTCCACGCCCTATTTCGTCAAGCAACACTAAACTGCGTGGCGAAAGATTATTCAGGATACTAGCTGTTTCGGTCATTTCAACCATAAAAGTAGATTCGCCTTGCGACAAATTATCCGATGCTCCTACACGTGTAAACACCTTGTCAATAATGCCGATTTTCGCCTTGTCGGCAGGCACAAAACTTCCTATCTGTGCCATAATCACAATAAGTGCCGTTTGACGCAGCAATGCAGATTTACCTGCCATATTCGGTCCGGTAATTATCATTATTTGCTGCTTGTCGTTGTTCAGCAACACACTGTTCGGCACATATTCCTCACCGACAGGCAATTGCCTTTCTATCACAGGGTGCCTACCATTGGTTATTGCAAGTTCCAACGAATCGTCAACCTTAGGCTTAACATAATTGAACTTATCAGCAACTTCGGAAAATGACAAAAGCACATCCAACTGTGCCACAATAGATGAATTTACCTGAAAAGTAGGTATGTATTCCAATAGAAAAGCCACAAGGTTGTTGTAAATTTCCGTTTCAAGAGCAAGAATTTTTTCCTCAGCACCTAAAATTTTAGCCTCATATTCTTTGAGTTCGGGCGTAATGTAGCGTTCACTGCTCACAAGTGTTTGCTTTCTTATCCAATCTTCCGGTACTTTGTTCTTGTGTGTATTTCTCACTTCAAGATAATACCCGAACACATTGTTAAAGCCGAGTTTAAGATTTTGTATCCCCGTTCTCAATATTTCATTATGCAGCAAGCGGTTAAGATACTCCTTGCTGTTTGTAACCAAATCTCTGAGTTCGTCCAATTCTGCGTTTGCACCTTCCCTTACCACTTGTGATTTACCAACTGAAGTCGGTGCATCGTCCACTACTGTTGCTTCAATTTTTGCGGCAACTTCTTCAAGGGGATTAAGCTGTGAAATCAGGTGTTCAAGCTGCATCAATTTATTTTCTTCCCACAGTTCTTTTATGGCATTTATTGCCAGTAAGCTGTTTTTCAGATGAACAACTTCACGCGGAGTAATGCGTCCCGAAGAAATACGGCTTACAAGCCTTTCCAAGTCTGCAATCTCCCTTATTTTTTCCCTCAACGAATAAGAAAGTTCATAATCCTTAAAAAGAGCTTCGGTAGCATCAAGACGTTTTTGTACTTGGTCTTTGTTTACCAAAGGAAAAGTTATCCACTTGCGAAACAGCCGTCCGCCCATCGGAGATATTGTAAAATCAATGGTATCAAAAAATGTCTTTCCGTTGTATGCCAGAGTGGAAAACAACTCCAAATTGCGAATAGTATAATGGTCGAGCCACATAAAATTACCCGAATCTATACGGGAAATCTTTGTGATGTGGTCGTATTTTTCGTGTTCGGTAATGGACAAATAATGCAATACCGCACCTGCCGCTATTATAGCATTTTGCATAAATTCTATCCCAAAGCCTTTCAAATTGTGTGTATTAAAGTGAGAAGTAAGTTTTTCGTAACAAGTTTCGTAATTAAACACCCAATCTTCAAGCGGATAAATATAAAAACGTCCCTGAGTAATTTCTTCCACAAAGTCTTTTTGGTCGCGGTAATAAATTATCTCTTTGGGATTGTATGAAAAAATCAATTTTTGAATTTCCGATGGTGTTCCCTCGGTAGTGTAAAATTCGCCTGTAGTAAGGTCTAAAAACGAAACACCCGCAATATCTTTTGATGACTTGTAAATACTTGCAAGAAAGATGTTTGACTTTCCTTCGGTAACGGTCTCCTGATACGACACGCCCGGCGTAACAAGCTCAACAATTCCACGCTTTACAATACCTTTTGCAAACTTCGGATCTTCAAGCTGTTCGCAAATAGCAACCCTTTCGCCTGCTTTTACAAGTTTAGGCAAATAATTATCCAATGCGTGATATGGGAATCCGGCTAAATCGACATAAGAAGCACTGCCGTTTGCCCTTTTGGTTAAAGTAATGCCGAGAATACGGGAAGTTTTTACTGCATCTTCTTCAAAAGTTTCATAAAAATCGCCTACCCTGAACAATAAAATTGCATCGGGGTGCTTGGCTTTGAAACTGTAATATTGTTTCATCAAAGGCGTAAGAGCGGCTTTTTGCTTTTTTGCCATATCAGATACTTATTCGCTTTTTTTTATGTATAACCCTACATTGTAAATCCCATCCAGTACTTTATGTCTCATTGCTTGTTCAAACCTGAAAACATATTTTCCCCTGTAAGGAAACCTTACTTTTTTTCTGTACAATAAGAAATTGCGGTATTTCCCGTCATCCACCTCTTTGCCGAACCACTTTCCTCTTTCATCCGCCAACAAACAATCAACAGTATCCACTCTTTGTATCCCATACGGAAAATCAATCGTTACAAACAAATAAATGTTCCTATACATATATTGTTCGCCGTTTGTTATGGAAAAAAACAAATCGTACGGCGAAATGGTATCTTGAATATTCACGGTAAACACTGCAACACTGTCAACATTCCATTTTCCGTCTTTAATGTCTTTTTCAGACGAATAAAAGTACGACTCATTGCAAGAAGTTAAAGCAAAAAGTGCAATAATTATTAAATATATACTTTTCACCGTCTGTTTCTGTTTCTTTTATTTTTTTTCTTCTTGTTTTTACGCTGACTCTCAATAGTTTTTTGCATCAATTGTTCTTCAGTATGTTGTGATACTACAAAATCAATTTTTTCTTCATCTTGCTTTATCGCGTAATCGTCCAGTTTATCAACTTTTTTTCCCTGACGATTCTCCCCCTGAATAAATTCAATACTTTCGTAAGTCAATGGGAAAATACCTTTATTATCTCCACTATCGTAAACATACCATACTATTTTTTTGAAAACATCCGATTTTAGATAAACAGCCTTACCTTCTTCAGTTTCCAATGGTATGGATATGTTCGGTAATGCTTCACGAGCTTCTTTATATATCGGCAACTCGTAATTCAGGCAACATTTAAGCTTACCACACATTCCCGTGAGTTTCTGGATATTTATTGTTAATTCTTGAGTGCGTGCTGTATTTGTTGTCACGGAAATAAAGTTTGACATCCAAGTGGTACAACACAGTTCCTTACCGCAAGGTCCAATACCGCCGATAAGTCCTGCTTCCTGCCTTGCTCCAATTTGTCGCATTTCCACTCTAATCTTAAACTCTTTGGCCAAAATCTTTATCAATTCCCTGAAGTCAACCCTTTCATCTGCTATGTAATAAAAAGTTGCCTTGGTTTTATCTCCCTGATACTCAACATCGCTCAACTTCATATTTAAACCAAGATCTTTTATAATCTTTCTTGTCCTCAGCAATGTGGGATATTCCAAACCAATAGCTTCTTTCCATTTTTCTATATCATTAGGTGTGGCAAATCTGTAAATGGTTTTAAGCTTAGTTTTTTTATAATTTATGCCCCGTTTTCTCATATTGGAATAAACCAACGGTCCTGTAAGCGAAACAATACCTAGGTCGTGCCCTTTCATAGCTTCGACAGCAACGATATCTCCTTGTTTAAGCCTGAGCCTATTAGGATTTTCAAAATAATCTTTACGTGTGTTTTTAAACCTAATCTCTACAAATTGTTTTTCTTGCGGTATAGGGGGGATATCTTTCAACCAGTCAAGCACATGAAGCCTGTCGTAACTAAAACTGCGACAAGCTAACTCCTCTCCTTTTGGTGCACAGCAACCACGAAAGTGTAAAATATCTTTTGATATGGATGTGGTTTGCTCTTTATCATTTGTTGTTAATGTATTGTCAGCCATAATTATATGTGTTTTTATATATGTAAAAGAATAACATACAAAGTTAAGATTTTATTTTGGGAAAATAATAAAGAATGGAAATAATACTTACCCCATTTATAAAAACAAGAAAACAGAAATAATTATATGTTTATCCCTACAACAATAATATCGTCAATTTGTTTATTGTTACCTTTCCAAACTTCAAATTCTTCTTCAACAGTTTTCTTTTGTTTCTCTAACGGCAAATCTTTTACCCGTTCCAATAAAGCAATAAAGTTCTTAATTCCGAACTTCTTATGATTTCCTCCACCAAATTGGTCAAAATATCCATCGGAAGAAAAATACAATTTCAGTTGGTCCTTGTAAGCCAACTCAATTAAGTTAAAAGCAATATCATTATCCCGTGCCAGCGGATCCCCAATAGAAAATAAATCACCATTTATTAAATGGAACTCGGAATCAGTAAACACAAAAGCATATTCACCGGCAGAAGCCAATTGCAATTTTCTGACTTTTATATTTAACCGTGTAACAACGATATCCATTCCATCAAACGTTAAAGATAATTTTTCATCACGGTGTAAAGCATCTTTTACTCCTTTGTGCAATTCTTTTAAGATTTTATCGGGAGAATATATTTTATGAACTTTAATTATTTCATTAAGCAAGGTATTTCCGATCATACTCATAAATGCTCCCGGCACTCCATGTCCCGTACAATCCGCAACTGCAATTAGATATTCATCTCCTGATATTTTGTGAAACCACAGAAAATCACCACTCACTATGTCGCGAGGCTTGAAAATCATAAATGATTTCTCGAAAACTCTTTTTAATTGCTTTTCGTTTGGAACAACAGCTTCTTGAATTTTCTTTGCATACTCTATGCTGTTTCTGATAAGATTATGTTGTTCACGTATTTTTTTTGTCCGTTCTTTTACCAACCATTCAAGTTTTTCATTATCAGCTTTCAGTTTCATAGAATACAACCTGGCAACAACAATTACAATAATTATGAATAAAATAACATAAATCATATAAGCCCACCAAGTCATATACCAAGGTGGTAAAACAGTAAACCTAAAGGTTGCTTCTTCACTTTCGTCTTTATAAACATTTACTGCCTTTACTCTGAAAATATAATCACCCGGAGGCAAGTTTGTATATTTAGTAAAATTTGTCGGTGTTAAAGCACTCCATTTTTTGTCAAAACCTTCCAGAAAATATCTATATTTTATTTTACCATACGGAGAGAAAAACGGTGCAGAAAAATAAAATATCACTCCATTATATTCATACGGCAATACCAATTTAGGATTTATATTATTAAGTGCAACAATAGAATCATTAGAAAGCACCACATAATCAATTAAAGTTCTAAATGTGTATCCCTTAAAAGAATAATCGGGTCTTATATTAAAAATATAATCAGTTGTTGTCCCCCAGTACAGCTTTGTCTTTTTATCGTAATTTAATGATGTTGATCCGGACCTTTTCATAGTCCTGAAAGGATACGAATCAATATAAATTGTGTCATTTTTTATTTTAACATTTGTTAAATTATAATTACATCTTAAAATCATCAAAGAATCTTCATACAATTGATAATTTACATTATACCCGGGCAAATCATTTACAGTAGAATTATTCAGATATTTTACATAATAATGCCACTTTATTAACGTATCGTTTTTTACATCCAAATATAGTGTTTGAGTTGAATCATGTCCTCCATAAACAAAAGAGAACAACGTATCTTTATAATGGAAAAGTATAGGAATATTTCTATTTAAATATTTTTCAAAATTTATTTTTGTCAAAGTAAAATCATTCAATAAAGTATCCTTAAATCTCAAATGGTATAAAACACTATTTAATGTACTTACAAAAATATTTTTCTTATCATATTCATAAATATATCTGCACTGCGTATTTACTTTCATCTTATCATTTATCAAATTCCAAGAATTATGCTCATATTTATAAATAACCAAACCTAAAGCATGTGTTACAAACATTACATTTCTATGATAAATGGAATTTGACAATACAGAAGCATAAAATCCTCTCTGTAACAACTTATATTCTCCATTTCTTATAATAGCCAAATTATTTGAAGCAGTAAGGAAAATATCCCCATTTTTAGCTTTTAAAATATCCAGATATGAATCTTTTATAATCGGATTACCAGGGAAAGGATAAAGATTCAAATAATTATTACTTTTACTGGGAAATTTATCCAACCCAAACTTATATAAACCTCCAAGGGTAACAACATAATAAACACTATCTTTTATTACACTTCCAACGGGAATATATTTAATCCCGTTTGCATCTAAATTTACATAACTTACACCATTGTAGTCATACAAAATTGAAAAACCGTTATTTGTTGAAATAAATATATTCCCCGATTTATCTTCCAGAATATCATATACTTCATCATCAGGAAGTCCATTCTCATAGTTGAAAATAAAATCCAAACTAAAATCAGGTTTCAACATAACAAAACCACCCCCACTTGTTCCTACTCCTATCTCACCATTTCTAAATATTTTTATTGTTTTAGGCTTATAACGTTCAAAATATTTATCTGCATAAGTGTTTACTTTACTTATTTCTCCGGAAATAAAATTCCATTTATAAATACATCCCACCGGCAAATTAGCAGTAAACAATGCTATAGAATCATTCAATTTAGTTAATCCGAAAATCCTACCATCGGAAAATATTGAAGTTTCTTTTACCAATTTTACCGTATCATCTACGAGTTCATCTAACCCCACCCCTATTTCATAAGTAAAAATCCTGTCGTCAATACGATAACTATACCTAAATGAAGTTTTTGAAGGTATAATCTTAATCAGTGAATCATTTTGATCATAAACAAATATTTTATTAAAAGCAAAAAAGTAAATTTTATTATCTTTTCGTTCAATCCCCAACACTACCACAAAATTTTTATATTCCTCAGGTAATTTTTTTGAAAAATCTTTAAATTCATACCCCCCTATAGAATCTTTATAAAAATATCCGAAAGAAATATCACCTCCTACATAAATTCTACTTGTGGAAGTATCATAAAAACTTGCCCTAACAGGCATATAGTCCTTATTTATTATACTAAACCCATCACCATCATATGATGATATTCCTTGATAAGTGCCTAACCACACCTTTCCGTCAGGTAATTGCAGTAAATTAAAAATTTGCGGATGTGATTTATAATCATCCGGTTTAAATGTCTTATATGCAGGGAGACCATACCTTGCCTGTGAAAGAGAATAAAATAGACTAAAAATAAATAAAACAGAAAGTATAATTTTTTTCATATAAACATAACCTATTTTTTTACAAAGATAAGAAGATATTTTTTGCAAACAAAAAAGCCGGCTGTAATGCCGGCTTTCACTCAAAAGTTTTGTATGAATTAAGCATTCTTAACTTTATCAACAATAGCCTTAAATGCTTCTGGATGGTTCATTGCCAAATCGGCAAGAACTTTTCTGTTTAATTCAACTCCGGACTTTTTTAGTTTACCGATAAAAGTAGAATAAGACATTCCGTGCATTCGAGCAGCGGCATTAATTCTCTGAATCCAAAGTTTTCTATAATCTCTTTTCTTGATTTTACGACCTACATAAGCGTATTGAAGTGCTTTTTCGTGTGCATTCTTTGCTACGGTCCATACATTTTTTCTGGACAAGAAGTAACCTTTGGTTTGCTTTAAAACTTTTTTTCTTCTTCTCCTACTTGCTACATGATTTACTGATCTTGGCATAACTTTAATTTTTTTTGGCTACAAGCGCTTCTTCTCCGCAAAGAAGAAAACTTGATGCTTGTAAAACCACGGTTCGACAATTAATTTACTTTAATGCTAATTGTTTTTTTACGCTTTCCAAGTTAGATTTATGTACCACATCAAATTTAGTAAGATTCCTTTTTCTCTTTTTAGTTTTCTTAGTAAGGATGTGGCTCTTGTAAGCGTGTTTTCTTTTAATTTTTCCGGTACCTGTTATTTTAAATCTCTTTTTGGCTCCGGATTTTGTTTTCATCTTAGGCATTTCCTTCTCCTCCTTTTTATGGTTAAACCAAATATTTCCACAAAATTACAATTTTATATAATATGCTTTATCACTTGCTCTTCTTACTTTTTTTAGGAGCAATTATCATTGTCATTCTTCTTCCTTCCATAGTAGGTTCTTTTTCTACCTTACCAAGTTCCGCCAAATCTTCTGCAAATTTTTTGAGCAGTTCTCTACCTCTGTCTTTAAAAATAATCGTTCTTCCTCTGAAAAATACAGTTGCTTTCACTTTATTTCCGTCTTCCAAGAAATTTTGAGCGTGTTTTAATTTAAAATTATAATCGTGCTCATCTGTATTAGGTCCGAATCTTAATTCTTTAACAACAACTTTGGCTGTTTTAGCTTTCTTTTCTTTTTCCTTTTTCTTTTGCTCGTAAAGAAACCTTTGATAATCAATGATTTTACAAACCGGCGGGTTGGCGTTTGGTGCAATCTCCACCAGGTCCAATTCTCTTTCTTCAGCCATTTTCAGTGCTTTTTCTATTGGCACTACTACGCTTTCTTCCAAATCTTCAGCGACTACTCTGACTTCGGGAGCTTTTATTCTTTCATTAATATTAAATTTAGGACCTTGTTCTTTTCTCCCGTATTTTCTTCTTTTTCGGTCTATGGTTTTGCCCTCCTTTGATTTTTTAAAAGTTTTGCAAAAATAATGCTATTTTTTTGAATGATATGTATTTATTTCACTTTTAATTCTTCTTTTATTTTATTTTGCAACATAGAAATAAATTCATCTATACCCATTACCCCTTTATCTCCTTCTTTATGTCTTCTTACAGAAAGTGTTTCATTTTGTTGTTCTTTTTCACCAACAATAAGTAAATAAGGTATTTTTTTCAATTCGGCTTCACGGATTTTCTTGCCGATTTTTTCGTTTCTTTCATCTATGGATACCCTCACGCCTAATTTATACAACTTTTCATATACACTATTGGCGTAATCCATAAACTTATCACTTATCGGTAAAATTATTGCTTGATCGGGAGCTAACCATAAAGGCAATTCGCCTTCAGTAGTTTCCAGCAACAAAGCTACAAATCTTTCCATACTGCCGAACGGTGCCCTGTGGATCATAATAGGACGATGCTTTTGTCCGTCGCTTCCGGTGTATTCAAGTTCAAATCTTTCGGGCAAATTATAATCTACCTGTATAGTTCCCAATTGCCACTTTCTGCCTATGGCATCTTTTACCATAAAGTCAAGTTTGGGACCGTAAAAAGCAGCTTCGCCCAATTCAACTTTTGCTTTCAATCCTTTTTCTTCACAGGCTTCTTTTATTGCCCTTTCTGCCTTTTCCCAATTTTCATCACTGCCGATGTATTTCTCTTTATTTTCAGGATCTCTCAGTGAAATTTGAGCCATATAATCTTTAAAGCCCAAAATTTTGAATATATACAAAATAATATCGATTACCTTTTCAAACTCTTCTTTCAATTGATCGGGACGGCAGAAAATATGTGCATCATCTTGTGTAAAACCTCTAACACGTGTAAGTCCGTGTAACTCACCGCTTTGCTCGTAACGATAAACTGTTCCAAATTCTGCAAGTCTGACAGGCAATTCTTTGTATGAACGTGGTTTATGCTTATAAATTTCGCAATGATGAGGACAGTTCATCGGTTTTAAAAGAAACTCTTCGTTTTCGTTAGGTGTCTTTATCGGACGGAATGAACTTTCACCATATTTGGCATAGTGACCTGATGTTACATAAAGTTCTTTTTGTCCTATATGCGGAGTAATAACTTGCTGGTAACCATAATCTTTTTGAATTCTTTTTAAGAAATTTTCCAGCGTTTCACGTAACAAAGCACCTTTTGGCAACCAAATAGGCAAACCTTGCCCAACCCGTTGCGAAAACATAAACAATTCCAAATCTTTACCTAATTTACGGTGATCGCGTTTCTTTGCTTCTTCCAAAAGTTTAAGATATTCGTCAAGCATTTTTTGTTTAGGGAAAGTAATACCGTAAATGCGGGTAAGCTGCTTGTTTTTTTCATCACCACGCCAATACGCACCTGCTATATTAAGCAATTTCACGGCTTTTATCAAACCCGTATTAGGGATATGGGGACCTCTACACAAATCGGTAAAATTACCTTGTGTATAAAATGATATTGTTCCGTCTTCCAAATCTGATATAAGCTCCAACTTATAATTATCACCCTTTTCTTCAAAATATTTCAAAGCATCGGCTTTGCTGACTTCTTTTCTTACATAAGGCACTTTTCTGCGTGCAAGTTCAAGCATTTTTTTCTCAATAACGGGAAAATCTTTTTCTGAAATTGTTTTGCCTTCCGGTAAATCTACATCGTAGTAAAAGCCGTTATCTATGGCAGGACCTATGCCGAATTTAATTCCGGGATACAGCGCTTCCAAGGCTTCTGCCATAAGGTGGGCAGACGAGTGCCAAAATGCTTCTTTTCCCTCCTCATCATCAAATGTATGAATGGCAATTTCGGCATCTTCGGTAATTGGCATCATCAAATCCTGTAACTTGCCGTTTACCGTAATTGACAACGCCTCTTTTGCCAAACGCGGACTTATTGATTCGGCTATTTCAAGCCCTGAAATTCCTTTTTTATATTCTTTAACACTTCCGTCAGGAAACTTTATTTTAATCATTTCTTCCATCTCCAAAAATTTTTGCAAAGTTAATTCAAATTTTACTGCTTTACATTTTACCTGTAAAAATTATATGGTAATACTGCTAAAAGCAGAGGCTAATGCAATAAGAACAAAAATAATAAAAACTACCCCAAGCCCTAAAATAATTCCCATAATTGCAAAAAATTTACCTTTTTTGTCATTTTTTATAACAGTACGCAAAAGTCCCAAAAGACTTATAAAAGCACCCGACAGTCCTAATATTATTGGTAAGTACAAATAAAGAAAAATAGAAGGCAACGCTATAAAACTTATAATAAAACCCAATATAGCCATTGTGCTGTAACCTTGCTTATCCGGCTTAGGATCATCTGTAGGATTACTTATTGTTTGTATTTTATTATGTTTATTTAATGTTCTTTTAGGATTAGTATTTACGATTAGGGTGTTTTCTTGTTTTATTATATTTTTGTTTATAATAAACTTTTTCTTATCCACGACAGGCACAAAGTTGTTATCTGTTGATGCCTGAATCTTCAACAAGTCGTCATCTCTTTCACAAATTTGTTTAACATTTTCATATATTTTCGGGGTATTTGTAAAGTTGTTTGTTCTATTGTCACACCTGTCAGCCACCCACTTTTTATGATGCAAAGAAGAATTAACAAAATAACCTTTGGTATATTTTCTTTTTTGAAACATTCTACTTCTCACCACCTCGTTCGAGGTAGAACAAGAAAACAACAATGCGGTAAAAACAGGCATAAAAACCACAACCTTTATAAAGACTGATATTTTTCTTTTTATTTCCATTTTATGATAAAATTAAAAAAACAATTCTCCCCTTAAAAATTGTTTAAATTTAATTATTTGCTCTTTTGTGCCAAGAACAAAAAGTTTGTCAGAATCTTTTACCCGCAAATCGGGCGTTGGGTTAAAAATATAAGAACTTTCCTTAGTCTTGATACCTATTATGTTTATACCTAATTCCCTTCTCACATCCAATTCACCGATGGTTTTTGACAAATTACAAGACTCAATATTATCACAAGGAATCTCAGTCAAACTTATTTCGTTTCCCGACTGCAAAATAATGTATTCCAAAAATTCTATTGTATCGGGCTGTGTTACCAATTTAGCCATTCTTTGCCCACCTATTTTGTCAGGCATTATCACCTTATCGGCTCCGGCACGGAGTAACTTCACGGGAGAATGTTCGTCGGAAGCACGTGTAATTATCTTAATATCAGGATTGTACTCGCGAGCAGTAAGAATAATGTAAATGTTGTCGGCATCTATCGGCAAAGTAGTAATAATAGCTTTAGCTTTTTTTACTCCAGCCTGCAACAAAACCTCTTCTTGAGTGGCATCTCCCACAATATAAACATAATCTGGATAATGTTCTGCTATAAATTGGGCAACATTTTCTTTTTGTTCAACAATTATAAACTTTTTATTCTCTTCGGCAAGGGTGAGAGCGGCTTCTTTACCATTACGACCAAAACCGCAAACTATTACGTGGTCTTCCATTTTTTTTATCATACGCTTAATTTTATTTTCTTTGAAATAATTGGCAAAAATTCCTTCTACCGCATATATTGCTATGTTAGAAACTGCATAAGCAAATATACCCAAACTTGAGATTATCAAGAAGATGGTAAAAATCTTACCGCTGTCAGTTAATTCGTGTACCTCTCTATACCCTACCGTTGCAACAGTAATTATTGTCATATAAAGGGCATCAAGAAAAGAATACCCCTCTATATACATATATCCCAACACCCCCGTAACAATCACCAACAACATCAGCACAATAGCACTTGTCAAATGGTGGCTGTGGCGAAGATTTTGTTTATTTGCAGGATTCATCATTGGGCAACAGGTTTTAGGATACTATTACCGACAAGGCAGTTCAAGCAGCGGTGTTTATCGCAATATTCCCGTTTCAAAGATAATAAACCTTGAGAAAACAGAGCCGATTTAACAGGGAAATTCAACTTTTCAAACTCTCGCACAACAGAATTTTTTTCGGCATCAATCAAATCAAGCCAAGTCAAAGCCTTATCTTTAATGGCATCATTTCCGTTGATATCACCGTAAGCAAACAAAACCGGCACCACAGCATTTATCAGCAATGTATCAATAAAACTCTTGCCGGTATGTTTCCTCCTTTTTGACGACTCTTTGCCCAAAGTATAATGCGTGTCCCAATAACCCGAAATTTCCACTTCGAACAATTGCCTAACATTAAAAATATTTTCGGCAGCAATGATTTTTGAGAAAAGGAAAGATGATTTATTAACGAGTTTCGCAAACTGGGCAATTCGCACAGTCGGGAAATTTGCAGGACGCATCCTCATAAACCGCCAGTTGATATGTTTAGCTTCCAGACTGTACTTTTTTGACAAAAATTGCCATTCCCTTTTCAACTCCGCAACATAATCATCCGTTGAATTTGTTAAAAAACCTGCTGCACCAAACAACAATGCTTCCAATTGCAACAAGTTATTTTTGTGCTTGGCAAGAATTTTTAGAGGCAAAGATTTTGCTAAAAGTTCGAAGTTGTCAGAATTATGCGGAGCTCCAAAATAACGGACGGTAATTATGTAGAAAGTCTCGTTCCAATCGCGTCCTGTAAACTCATACATCAATTTAACAAATTCCGATTTGCCTGCCAACCTTTCCACCACTACCCTGTTTATCATATGAGATTTCACAAAAGGGTGAACATTTGCCGCAAAATCTTTGCAAGCAATAAAGCCTTCATCGTTTTTCAGCTCATTATACTTTGCAATTAATTCTTTGTTTACGGGCAGCACAACGGTTTTAAGATTGTAATCAGGATATATTTCCTTGTCAATGTCATATTCGGCAACTACATGCAAAATTACATTTTTATATGCCGGATTATTCTGATGTCTGTGCCTGTACCAGTCGGAAGCCTTTTTGTGTACTTCTACATTGCCCGCCCAAACATAATTTCCAAGTTTTATTCTTGCGGCAAAAAAATCGGGACCTGCATTACTGTTTTGCAAGCCGACGGAAATAACTTCTACCTTTTCACCGTCAACGGTTTTAAGATTTTCACGGTCAAACAGTCCGAACTTCCACGCATATTGCAATATGTCTTCGCTAAATTCCATAGTAAATCGTTAATGAGCTTCCAACCAATTGCTGCCCACACCAATATCAACTTTCAAAGGCACAGCAAGTTTTGCGGCACTTTCCATTTTTTCTCTGATCAGGTCTTTTACAAAACCGAGTTCGTAAGAAGGTACATCAAAGCACAATTCGTCGTGTACCTGAAGAATCATCTTTGTTTTAAGGCGCTGACTCTTCATTTCTTCATATATGGAAATCATTGCTTTTTTGATAATATCGGCAGCCGTTCCCTGAATAGGCATATTTATGGCATTTCTCTCGGCATACCCCCTAACAATGTGATTGCGTGAATTTATATCCGGCAAATATTTTTTTCTGCCGAAGAGAGTTTCCACATACCCTTTTTCACGAGCTTCTGCAATCACCCTTTCCATATACTTTTTCACATCGGGAAAACTTTCAAAGTAGCCGTCAATAAGTTGCTTTGCCTCTTTGCGAGAAATTTCCAGCCTTTCAGCCAATCCGAATGCGGAAATACCGTAAATAATACCAAAATTTGCAACCTTTGCTTTTTTTCGCATATCGTGAGTTACCTTGCTCACAGGCACTTTGTAAATTTTTGCTGCTGTGGCTGCGTGAATATCTTCATCGTTTACAAAAGCCCTTATCATATGCTCATCACCGCTGAAATGTGCCATTATCCGCAATTCAATTTGCGAGTAATCCGCCGAGACAAAAAAGTTATCCTCATTTTCAGGCACAAAGGCTTTTCTAATCATCTTGCCTATATCATCGCGCACAGGAATATTTTGCAAATTTGGGTTTGTGGAACTCAACCGCCCTGTATTTGCTACGGTTTGATTGTAATTGGTATGAATTTTTCCCGTTGCAGGATTTATGAGTTGTGGAAGTGCATCTACATAAGTGTTGAGCAGTTTTGTTAAAGTCCTGTATTCCAAAATGTATTTTACAATAGGGTGTTTGTCTTTTAGTTTTGAAAGAGTTTCTTCACTTGTGGAATATTGCTTTGTTTTGGTAAGTTTCGGCTTGTCGGTTATTTTAAGTTTTTCAAAAAGTATTTTACCAAGCTGTTGGGTAGATGAAATATTAAACTCTTCTCCTGCCAATTCATAAATCTTGCTTTCTATGTCAAAAATTATCGTTTTTATCTGCGTACTAATATTTTTCAGCGTTTCAACATCTATTTTCACACCGTTTTCTTCCATATGAACCAACACATCAATAAGAGGTATTTCTATGGCTTCAAACAGGTTTGTTAAACCTTTTTCTTCCAATTCTTTTGCTAAAACCTGCTTAAGCTGAAAAGTTACATCTGCGTCTTCTGCAGCATAATCTTTGATGATATGAACAGGTACGGATTCAACGGGTTTTTGTTTTTTCCCTTTTTTACCTATCAATGATTCAAGGCTTACAGGTTTGTAATTCAAGTAAATTTCTGAAAGGTAATCCATATTATGCCTCAAATCCGGATCAATAAGATAATGAGCAACAATAGTATCAAAATATGGCTGTTTAACTTCTATACCTATATGCGAAAGTATATGTTTGTCGTACTTTAAATTGTGAGCTATTTTAACTTTTGACAGGTCTGCAAAAATTTCTTTAAAATTATCTGTAAAATATTTTACCAAACCGACATTTCTGTTCAATGGTAAATAATACCCTTCGTGTTCTTGTGTTGAAAAAGACACACCTATCGGAGTAGCCGTTATCGGGTCTGTAGAAGATGCTTCGGTATCGAAAGCAAATTCTTTGGCAGTTTTTAGTTTTTCCAGCAATTCGTCTAAATGATCGGTTGTAGTTATCAATGAATAGCGATGAGGCACATCATCAATAGTTTTCAATGAATTTTCCGCTTCATTTTTGCTGCCGTCACTGCTTTGTATTTCGTTTTCACCAAAAAGTCCCATTGAAACATTTTGTGGCGAAATTTTATTCAGCAATGTCCTGAACTCCATTTCCTTGAACAATGCAACAAGTTTATCTTTATCATATTTTTTAGCACGGAATTTTTCCAAATCAAAATTCAAATCAATATCCGTAACAATAGTTGCCAATTTCTTGGATAAGAAAACATCATCTTTGCTGTCAATCAATTTTTGGCGGTAGCGTTTATCCACCTTATCTATGTTGGCATAAATATTTTCAACAGTTTCAAACTCTTGTAACAATTTAATTGCAGATTTTTCACCTATTCCTTTTGCTCCGGGGATATTATCGGAAGAATCCCCTACAAGCGCCAAATAATCTATAAATTGCAACGGATATTTAAGTCCGTATTTCTTTACGGCAGAATTGGCATCGACCTTTTCATATCCTGCCGAGCGTGTTCGAGGACGAAACATATAAATATGGTCTTCCAAAAGCTGCACATAATCCTTGTCTGTAGTAACCATATACACATCTGTCTCCGGAGATTTATACTTTTTTGCCAAAGACCCGATTATATCATCGGCTTCGTATGGCTCAATCTGCAAAAATTCAACATTGAACGCTTCAAGCAATTGCTTAACATAAGGAATGGATTTTTTTATATCTTCGGGCGCACTCGGTCTGTTTGCTTTGTATTCGGGATAAATTTCAGCCCTGAAAGAAGGCTTGTCACCGTCCAAGGCAGCAATAA
>JALTDM010000159.1 GCA_027074135.1 Bacteroidales bacterium | reverse complement strand
CGTGGCTACCGAGCGGGACAGCCAACAGCAGCCGCAGAACATATGCAGGAATTTATGCTAAACACATAAAAAAAGTATATGTAGATTCAATGAATGTGTTCCGCAATATGGAATACGGTGTGCATACTGTAAGTTCGGATGTGTTGGTAAGAAAAGATACTATACACAGAGCAAGTTACGGAGTTTATCATATAGGAACTTATTTGAGTGCAGGACATAAAATTGTAAGTAACTTTATGTATGATATTTTTAATCCTGATTATACAGGGAATAATTCAGTTCTACCGGGCGCAGCTATTTATGTAGAAAACAGTAAAAATGACTTGATATCAGGTAATGTTATAAAAGTTGTTAATTATCAAAACAATAATGGAATCTACCTAAAAAACACACAAGGTTTTAAGGTAGTACAAAAAAATAGAATTAGGGATTGCATAAAAGGCTTAGTTGTTGACAATTGCAAAAAGGGATATATAGGACCGTGGTCAGATAATATTTTTAACTGGCAAGGACAACCGAATATATTTATCGACAATGAGACGGGAATAGACCTCTACGGGGATAATTCGGAAGTGAGTATAAGGTGTAACCGGTTTATTATAACCCCTCCTTCCCCCAATTTTGTATCAAACATATTTAACCACGGCATACTAGCTGATCAAGGCAGGAATAACGGTAATTGTTACCCCTCGGACAGATGTCCCGCAGGAAATTTGTTCCTGTCTGATCTACAATATCGGGAAATAAATAATGATAATTTGGCATATAATTATTATTATCATGAAAAATATCACGGTTCCACAGTAAATAACCTTACCAAGCCGTTTTCGCCGGACAATATAACAATTACGCCTGTAGGCGGTTCAGATTATACTTCAGTGGCACATAATTGCCCGTGGCCTATAACAATAATAAATGTAGGTTCGTTATCAAGCACAGGTAATATAGTTGTTCAACATTATGTTGACAGTTTATCTGAAGCAAACGAATACATAAGGTCACTAAAAGACAGTATGATATTGGACGGAGGCAGGACACAGCAATTACTGTCGGAATTGGAAGGTTCATATCCTTACTCTGTAGGTATGCTTGTATATGATTTGTACAAATATTCGCCATTGTCCGATACTGTATTGATAGCCTTTATGAACAATTATATCAGCAATATACCCGGAGTTTTCAAGTTTATAATGCGTAGGAACCTACCCGTATCAAAACATGTTGAACCATATTTATTCCAAAAGCTTAATATAATGCCGTTCCATGTCAGAAGGTATATAAAAAGGTTGCAAGGGTACAACCCTTATGCTGTTACACCTACTTATTACCAACGGGAAATAGATTTTAACAATTTGAGTAAGAGTGTCAGTGTAATGGCAGCGGTAACTTATTATCAAGACAGTTTGTCGTACAATCCTGATAGTATAACGGCATTATATGAGTTATTAGGTAATCCGTTTTACGGTACGGCACTTTATTACGATTATGTTCACAAGGGGCAATATTCCCGGGCAGATTCCATAGCGGAGTTGATTTATTCTTTAGGTATAACGGATTACGATTGGTTACGGTTTGCAAACGATTATACTGCTTTTGTAAGAGACAGCATTATTCCCGACAGTACGGAATACTCTTACATAAACATGAAAGCCCACGAATGCGACAGTAGTTTGTCGGGTTCTATGGCAAGGATATTGTTGGATGAAATCTATAATAGGACAGTAATATGTGATTGCAACGGAGGTGTAGAAGATAAATTACTTACATTAAACAACAATATAGAAAAGCCTGTGCATGTATTTATCACGGGAGTATATCCCAATCCTTTTTCTAATTTTGTTGTTTTCAGTTACGATAAGCCGGATGGAATGAATGCTGTACTTAAAGTTTATGCCATTGACGGTAAAATAAAAGAAGTAAAAAATATTCCTGCCGGAAATGGAAAGATAAGGATAAATACCAAGTCGTGGTCACCGGGAACATATATTTACGGAGTATATGTTGACGGAGAAGAAATTGAATCACAAAAAGTCATCAAGCAATGAGAAAAATTTTAACAGCAATAATGATTATATTCTTGGGCGGATTAGCTTCCGCCCAAAATTACTTTCCACCCGCCCCGGGTAATTGGTATCCGTATGGCGGACCGAAAGTTGTGCTGGGAACGGATGTTTATTCAATGACTATATTTAATAACAAGATTTTTATTTTGGCTGCACTGGATAGTGTAGAAGGCGTTAAGGTGGGACACCTTTTTACATTTGACGGACATAATGTTGCATCATTGCATGCAAATGTTCCAAATTCATATTATGCAGGATGTGTTTATAAAAATTATTTTTATGCTATCAGTGATAATGAAGGTAAATCTTCGAGTAACATAAAAATAAATCAAGCCATTGTAAGGTGGGATAGTATTTATGGGTGGCAAGATGTTCCAGGTTTTGCAGAAAATAATATACAAATAAATGGAAGTAGTTTTCATGGCATAGTTTATCATGACACATTATTTATAATAACAGATCTTGACAATTATGGCAATTCAGTTTCTTACGGAGGTGTTGTTTGTTATGACGGCGGCAACAATTGGTTTAGCGGAGGCGAGACTTATTATTCGTTATTATCCACGCCGTTTATCTTCAAAGGAGATTTGTATGTGACCCGGACGCTTTACCCGCCGTGGTTATTTCGCTATCGTGGGATAGGTCACTGGGAAATCGTGTTTGATTGCAACCAAAATAATTGTGATATCGGTCAATATCTGGGAGAAGCTG
>JALTDM010000158.1 GCA_027074135.1 Bacteroidales bacterium | reverse complement strand
CCGATAGATCTTATAACTCTTTACCTATACTTCCACCAAAGGATTTTACAGAGACTGGTAATATTTTAAAACAACTAATAAACTCTCACAGAGCCTTAGCTGAATTAAAAGGTTATGCCGAGCTTCTGCCAAATAAAAGCATTCTATTTAGATCTTTTGTAATGAAAGAAAAATACATAAAACCAGAAGTCAAAGCAGATTAAATTTATCAAAAAATTCTTTGACTTAGAACACCGACAAATCCGACTTTGTAGTAAATAACTCCAGCGCCTTCATCCCACGCAGAGAGTTACCCTTTTTATTTAAGGCAGGACTCCATACACTTATGCTGAACTTCTCCGGATGTACCGCAACAATTCCGCCGCCCACGCCGCTTTTACCCGGAAGTCCTACGGTGAAGCTGAATTCGCCGGATTCATCATAAAAACCGCAGGTCTGCATCAGCGCGTTTAGCCGTTTGGCTTGACTTTTGGTAAGAATTTGCTCATTTGTTTTAGGCAGTCTTCCGTGGTTGGCATAAACCAAAAAAGCTTTGGAAAGCTCGTTACAGCTCATCTCAATAGAGCAAAGATGAAAATAGCTGTCCAACACTTCTTCTACATCATTATGCAAATTTCCGTGAGATTTCAGCAGATTAGCCATAGCAGCGTTGTGATAGCCCTCAGATTTTTCGGAAACCGCCACGGTATCGTTGAAATTAATATATTTATTACCTGTGAGTTTTCTTATGTATTCAAGCAATTCTTGTTTTGGGTGCCTTAACTCGCTCAACAAAATATCAACAATAACCAAAGCTCCCGCATTTATGAATGGGTTGCGCGGAATACCCTCTTCATAATCTAACTGCAGCAGAGAGTTAAAAGCCGTTCCAGACGGCTCTACACCAACCCTTTGGAATATGGATTCACCGAATAATCCGATTGCCATACTCAATGAAAAGACTTTGGCTATACTTTGAATGGAAAATTTTACATTGCTGTCACCTACTTGAAAAAGCTCTCCGTTTAAAAAACGAAGTGAAATACCGAAATGATTTGGATTTATTTTTGAAAGTTCTGGAATATAGTTGGCTACTTTGCCTTTTTCTTGCAAAGACTCCGTCTCAATAGCTATGTTTTCCAGAATTTTTTGATAGTCCATAAAACACCTCAATAGTTTTGTACAGGATTCTGTATCAGGCATCGTAGTAGTGCAATACTTCTGTATTGTCAAGATAAAAATTTTGTCGCTCAACTATTTGAGCAATTCAAACTTTCCATATGATAATCTGCAAATTTAACCTTTGAGTTAAAAAATATAGGTATTGTGCAACTTTGAATTGCGGTTGGCAATACAGCACTGCTGCCTGGGAATATTTCCCCCTTTACAAGTGAACTATCGTTTACTATAATATAGAAGCAGCAATTTTTTGGCTTTAACTCTTTTTTTATGCAATCTTTTGCTTTTATGTATTTTTCTTCTTTGGTTTTACTGCTTCCGGTTTTTTGGCTTGCTTCGATTTCTTTGTTTAATTGCTTTTTTAAACTTTTTTTAGGAGTGGGTATGAATAAACAAATACAATCAAAACTAAAAGACAGATTCAATCTCATAAAAAACTTCTACATCAATCACTCAAGAATGCCCTCTTATTCTGAGATGTCGTTTCTGTTTGGTGTTAAATCAAAAAACGCCGTCTTTAAAATAGTAAACAAACTGACAGAGCTTAATCTTTTAAAAAAAGATGAAAAGGGCTATCTGTCATTTTCATCCAATCCCTTTTCAATAAAACTGCTCGGTTATGTGGAAGCAGGTTTTCCCTCACCGGCAGAAGAAGAGCTTATGGATACACTATCTTTGGATAGATTCCTTGTGGATAACCCAGAATCCACATTTATGCTGAAAGTCTCCGGTGATTCTATGATAGAGGCAGGCATACTGCCCGGTGATTATGTAATTGTCGATAGGGCAAAAACACCAAATGAACACGATATAGTCATAGCTCAGGTTGACGGCAAATGGACAATGAAGTATCTAATCAGGGATAAATCAAAAAACAGAAATAGCGATATGAATAACAATACAGACAAACAGATAAAGAAAAACATAAATCTTTTGCAGCAAAACACAGACAGCGAAACAGATTATATTCTTCTTCCTGCAAACTCAAAATATAGGCCCATAAGACCGAGAAACGAGCTTGTTATCGCAGGTGTCGTTGTGGGCGTTGCAAGGAAGTATAAATGATATGGAATTCAATGATATGAAATACAAGCCTATGGATAATAAAAACCATATTTTTAATGTCTCATCCTGGCCAAACGCCATAGCCCATATGGATGCCGATGCTTTCTTCGTTGCATGCGAGCAGGCAGCCAATCCCTCTCTATCCGGTAAGTGTGTTGTTGTAGGAAAAGAAAGGGGTATTGTCACAGCCCTAAGCTATTCAGCCAAAGGCAGAGGTATAAAACGGGGGATGCTAATCAGTGAAGCAAAAAGAATATGCCCTTCTCTTATTGTTGTTGAATCGGACTATGAACGATACAGTATGTTCTCAATAAGGATGTTTGATATTTTAAGAAACTTTTCTCCTGCTGTTGAAGAATATTCCATTGATGAAGCGTTTATAGATTTAAGCGGGCTTAGAAGGCTCTATAATGCGGATTATCTAACTATTGCAAAAATGATACAGGATGAAATTCAAGAAAAACTCAATATCAGCGTATCTGTCGGTGTAGCACCGACAAAGGTGCTTGCAAAGATTGCATCAAAAATAAACAAACCGCACGGAGTTTTTGC
>JALTDM010000157.1 GCA_027074135.1 Bacteroidales bacterium | reverse complement strand
AAAAAATACGAAGATATTCAAGATTTGAACCAACCTGATTTTGTTTTGATGTTTCTGCCTGTGGAAGCTGCTTTTTCAATAGCAATGAGTGAGGATGCAAACCTTTATAATTACGCATTCGATAAAAAAGTGATTATCGTTACACCTACGACATTGCTTGCCGTACTTAGTACTATTGCATATATGTGGAGGCAAGAAGAACAAAAAGATAGAATAGATAAAATAATTAAACAAGTAAACGATTTATATGAAAAGTTTGTAGGTTTTACCGATGATTTTCGTAAAATTGGAAATAGTTTGAATACTGCTTCCAAAACCTATAACAGTGCTTTAAACAAATTGTCTGAAGGTAGAGGAAATTTAATAGGAAGGTTTGAAAAAATTAAAGATTTTGCCAAGATAAATCCTAAAAAAACTATAGCAGGTATTGAAGAAATTACGGAAAACATCAAAGGTATAGAAAACGGTGACAGCAATGAACTGGAGTGAATATTTGAATTATGATCCTGTTTTGTTGGCATTGCTTGGAGGAACTTTTACCTGGTTGCTTACTTCAGCAGGAGCAGCAATGATTTTTTTCTTTAAAAGGATAAACCTCAAGGTGCTAAATACTATGCTGGGGTTTGCAGCGGGTGTGATGATTGCCGCGAGTTTTTGGAGTTTGCTGGACCCTGCAATTGAAATTTCCGCTAATCAAGGTGATGTGCCGTGGGTTACAGTTTCTTTGGGTTTTTTGGGTGGTGGATTGTTTTTGTTTTTATTGGATAAAATAATTCCACACTTGCATTTGGGATTCCCCGACGAAAAAGCTGAAGGTATAAAAACCAATTGGCGGCGAAGTGTTTTATTGGTGCTTGCGATTACTTTACACAATATTCCCGAGGGTTTATCTGTGGGGGTTGCATTTGGAGCAATGGCAAATACACCTGATGTGCATACTTTGATTGCTGCTGTTTCTTTGGCTATAGGTATAGGTATTCAGGATTTTCCCGAGGGAGCTGCTGTGTCTATACCGTTGAGGCGCGAAGGATTAAGTCGTTGGAAAGGATTTTGGTACGGGCAGTTGTCCGGATTTGTAGAGGTAATAGCTGCGGTAATAGGTGCGTATTTGGTGTCGGTGGTTGTACCTGTTTTGCCTTATGCACTTTCTTTTGCGGCTGGAGCTATGATTTATGTGGTAATAGAAGAATTGATTCCCGAATCACAAATAGGTCAAAATACCGATTTGTCAACAATAGGTGCAATGTTAGGTTTCACAATAATGATGATTTTGGATATTGCCTTAGGGTAATGCTTTGAAATAAAACAAAACTGATATATATTTGTAAAAAATATGAAGTTATGAAAAAGATTATTAAGTATTTTGTTATCTTTATTTTATTATTGTTGATCGCAATAGTTTCCATACCTTTTATATTTAAAGGGAAAATAGTGGAACTTACCAAAGAACAGATAAATAACAATGTTAATGCAAAGGTAGATTTCGGAGATTTTGATTTGACTGTGTTTCACAGTTTCCCGGATTTGACCTTTTATATTAAAGATGTGTCGGTGGTGGGAGTAGATACTTTTGCAACAGATACATTGATGTATGTTGGTAAATTGTCGTTGGATATAGATTTGATGAGTGTGTTCGGAGACAATATAAAAATTAAAAGCATTGCAGTAGATAATCCGGTAGTGAATGCCATTGTGCTGAAAAACGGAAAGGCTAATTGGGACATTGTTCCCGAAGACAGCACTTCAACAGAAGAAGATACAACGGCTGAAGAAGAAAGTGGCGGTTTTTCTATGGCTTTGAAAAGTTTTAAGATAAACAATGCGGATATTTTTTATACGGATTACGAATCAGATATGAGCAGTGAAATTAATGGATTGAATTTTGAACTCGGAGGTGATTTTACCGCTTCAACTACTGACCTCAACATAAAATCAACTATCTCGGAATTGAATTTTAAGTACGAAGGTGTAAATTATCTGAAAAAAGCTGTTGTGAAATTTACTGCAAAGATTTTTGCCGACCTTGACAAGAGTGTTTACAAATTTGAGGATAATAAATTAGTTGTAAATGATTTACCTCTCACCATGGAAGGCGAAGTGGAAATGCCTGCCGATGATATAAAAATGAATTTAAAATTGGGTGCAAAAGGCAGTTTCAAAAAACTGTTATCACTTGTGCCTGCCGTGTATCTCGAAGGGTATGAAAATATAAAAGTGAATGGTGATTTTGATTTCAGTACAGTGTTAAACGGTATTTACAACGACTCGCTTATGCCTGCTTTCGATATGGATTTACTTGTAAAAAACGGAAGCGTAAAATATCCCGAATTACCCGAAGATTTAAAAAACATTGCCATTGATTTGAACATAAACAATAAAGACGGCAGTGATTTGAACAAAACTGTTGTTAATCTCAAAAAATTCCATACCGAAATAGCAGGTAACCCTATTGATGCAAAACTTGTTACTTCCAATGTGATGACCGATCCATACATTGATGCATATCTGAAAACGCATCTTGATTTGGCAACACTAAAAAAAGCCATACCACTTGACAGTACCGACCTTACCGGAATAATTGATGCAGATGTGGCAATGAAAGGTGCAATGTCTGCAGTCGAAAATGAAAAGTATGAAGATTTTGAGGCCTCGGGTAATTTGTCAATAAAAGATATGGTGTACAAGACCGAAGGTGATCCCGTGGCAACTGAAATAAAAACTATGGATTTTGCATTTGCTCCCCAATATTTGGATTTGAAAGACTTTTATGCTGTAATGGGTAAATCTGATTTCAAAGCTAACGGTAAGATTTTTAACTTTTTGCAATATTATTTCAAAGACAGTTTGCTAAAGGGAGAGTTTAATTTCTCATCTGATTTAATAGATTTGAATCAATGGTTAACAGGTGAAGAAACTGATGAATCTCAACTTGAAACAACAGAGGTGGATACTTCCGCATCCGAACCTATGGAACTTATAGAAGTACCGAAAAACATTGACTTTACACTTCATACCGACATAAAGAAGATGTATTATGACAAAATGAAAATTGAATACATAAAAGGTATTTTGGTTGTCAGAGACGGAACTGTTGAACTTAAAAACCTTACTATGAATGTATTGGGCGGCACACTGGGAATGAACGGTAAATATAGCACCAAAGACATAAACAATCCGTTTGCATCTTATACATTAAAGATTAAAGGATTGGATATTAACAAAACATATTACGCATTCGAAACATTGCAAAAGGTGGCACCGATTATGAAAAACTCCTATGGTAAAATGTCGGGAACCTTTGAGATTTCAACCGTACTTAACAATGATATGACACCTAAAATGGAAACAATGAACGGTCTCGGAAATATTCAAACGAAGAACCTTGAAATAAAAGATGCAGGTATATTTAAGTTTATGAATGCGTTTTTCAAAACGGATAAGTTTAAAGAACTCAAGCCGAAAGATACAAATCTGACCATAAAAATTGAAAACGGAAAAATTACATTCGTCCCTTTTGATGTAAAGGTGGGAAATATGAATGCCCACCTTAAAGGCGAGCAATATGTTGACGGAGGACTCAATTATGAGATAGATTGGACAGCACCAAAAGGTGCACTCGGCAATGATGCAGTTAATGTGCTGAACGGTTTGGCTTCCGATTTGTCAAAAAAAGGTATAAATGTTGATTTGGGAAATACAATATCTTTTAAAACATTGGTACAGGGAACAATTGATAAACCCAAATACAAAGTGTCCCTCGGAGATGAAACAAAAAATGTAGTGGACGATGTAAAGCAACAGGTAGAGGATAAAGTGAAAGAAGAGTTGGATAAAAAGAAACAGGAAGCTATTAAGAAGGCAAAAGAAGAAGCCGCAAGGCTTTTGGCAGAAGCTAACAAGAGGGCAAAGCAAATTAGAGATGAAGCGCACAAGCAAGCCGAAAAAATCAGGGCTGAAGGAAAGCGAGCAGCTCAACAAATAAGAGATGAAGCAAAGAAACAGGGCGATAAATTGATTAAAGAAGCAAAAAATCCTGTGGCAAAACAAGCAGCAAAGATTTCTGCAAAGAAATTGAGGGAAGAAGCCGATAAAAAAGCGGCTAAGGTTGAAAAAGAAGCTAACGACAAAGCCGACAGGCTGGAGAAAGAAGCAGATGCCAAAGCAAAGAAAATTGTGGATGATGCTAAAAAGAAAGGTGATGAATTGATAAAGAAGGCTGAAAACAGCTGATTGTAATTTGATAATGTGCTAATGAATTGATTTGATAATGAGATATTTATTAGTTGTTAGTTGTTAGTGATTAGTGTTATGTCGTTTTGTGTTCTGAACAATGTCATGCAGAAGATCTTATTTTGAAGATGTCATTCTGAACTTGTTTCAGAATCTAATTTTTGTTTCAGTGGGATAAAAATAAGAGTGAAAACAATTAAAAAATGAAATAAAAAAACATACAAATATGAAAAGAACAGTTTTACTTACGGTTTTAATGATGGTTGCAGGTTTAATTTTTGCACAACAAAAGCCTGCTTATGTAATTTTTAACAACAAAGGAGAAAAAGTAGATTATGGGAAAATGGTATCTACTCTGAAAGGTGCCGATATTGTGTTTTTCGGAGAATTGCACAACAATCCCATTGCACACTGGTTGGAGTTTCAGATCGCAAAAGATTTGTATGCTGCCAAAAAGAAAGATTTGGTTATAGGTGCCGAAATGTTTGAGTCTGACAACCAGTTGATTATTGATGAGTATTTCAAGGATTTTATTTCCACAAGGTCATTTGAAGACGAATGCCGCTTGTGGCCCAATTATAAAACGGATTATAAACCTATCTTGGAATTTGCACGCAAAAACGGTGTGAAGCTGGTTGCTACAAATATACCAAGGCGTTATGCTTCTATGGTGGCAAAAGGCGGATTTGACGCTTTGAAAAAATTGTCCCCCGAAGCCAAAAAGTATATTGCACCATTGCCCATAAATTATGATCCTAATTTGCCGTGCTACAAGAATATGCTTAAAATGCCTGCCCACATGAAAGGTATGATGGGACCGGCAATGAACCCGAATTTCCCAAAAGCTCAAGCAATAAAAGATGCTACAATGGCTCATTTCATCTTGGTAAATCTTAAAAAGGGACAGTTGTTTTATCACTTCAATGGGGCTTATCATTCTGATGACCACCAAGGTATAGTTTGGTACATCAAAACTCAAGACAAAACTAAAAAAGTGTTTACAATTAGTACTGTTCAACAGTCGGATTTATCAAAAATTGATGATGATACAAAGAAAAAAGCTGACTTTATTATTGTAGTGCCTGAAGATATGACGACGACTTATTAATTATGATAATGATTTAATTTGCTAATGTGGTAATAGGTTAATGGAATTGGGGGATGCCGGTTGACGACTTGGGTTTTGTTAACCGGCATTCTTTTCATTAAGTTAATTATGAAAAAGATTTTTTACATTGATATAATTGTGATAGTGGTTGCAGCTGTGGGATTGATTTGCTTGACAGTTTTGATTGGTTTGAGGAGTCGGCGAAGTTTATGCTGATTCCGATTGTGGCTTTTTATTATTGGGGAAAGTATGTGGGGAAGAGGTATGAGTAAGGCTTGTTTTTTATTTGAGTAATTTGCTGTAAACATGTAAGTTATTTAAATTTAATGAATATAGTTATTGCGAAATTTTACGAATTTCTACTTTATTTTTTTATAATTATCACATTCCCATATTAGCAAATTACCAAATTCCCAATTTATTTTTTACCTTTGCATAAACCTAAAAACTAACAGATATGGCTAAAAAGATAATTTATACACCGAATGCTCCGGAACCTGTCGGTCCGTACAGCCAAGCGGTGGAAGTAAACGGAACTCTCTATATTTCGGGGCAAGTACCCATAAATCCTAAAACAGGCGAAATACCGCCTACCATTGAAGATCAAACGAGGCAAGTAATGGAAAACATAAAGGCTATTCTCGATGCCGCAGGTTATACTTTTGACGATGTGGTGAAATCAACTGTTTTGCTCACTGATATGGGCAATTTTAAGGCAATGAATGCCGTTTATGCCGAATATTACAAAGAAAATCCGCCTGCAAGGGCTGCTTTTGCGGTCAGAAGTTTGCCGCTGGGCGTATTGGTAGAAATTGAAACTATTGCTGTTAAATAAAATCTTTGAGCTATGATAAAATTAAATAAATCCGGAAAAGTTGATAGCGGACTAGGAAAAGTCTTTATTGTAAGTGATTTTGAAGGCTTAAAAGAGTTTGAGTCTGTTTTTACCGCAAGAGAAAAAGAATTCTTGACCGAAAAAAACGGCAAAGATGTTGTTTTGTCTTTCAGTTCGGTAAATGAAATTAAGGAAGTAATCTATACAGGTGAGGATTGCGATTTTGAAACTTATGAAAAAGTAAGGCGTTATGCCGTTAAGGTTTACAAAAACATTGCAGCACATAAGCATACTGCTTTTCAACTTATAAACTTGACAGAAGATAAAGAATTTACAAAGGCTTTTGTAGAAGGCTTTTTGCTTTATGATTACAGGTTTTTGAAATATTTTACTAAAGAAAAAGAAGACAAGGAAAGCAAGTTTGAAAGCATAAGTATTGTTGATAATGAATTGTCTGACAGCGAATTGACAAAAGTTTACAATGTGATACAAGCGGTTTACAAAACACGCGATTTAGTTAATGAGCCGTCAATGTATCTGACAGCCACAGAGCTTGCAAATCAAATTAAGTTGATGGGCGAAGATGCGGGATTTTCGGTAGAAATTTTTGAAAAGTCAAAGATAGAAGCATTGAAAATGGGAGGTTTGCTTGCGGTAAATCGAGGAAGTCAAGAACCGCCCACGTTTACTATTTTGGAATGGAAGCCTGAAGGGCATAAGAATGACAAGCCATTGGTTTTTGTTGGTAAAGGAGTTGTGTTTGATACAGGCGGTTTGAATTTGAAGCCGGGCAATTATATGGAAGGAATGCAAGCCGATATGGCAGGTGCGGCTGCCGTGGCCGGTTCTATTTACGGTATTGCCAAGAATAAATTGCCTGTGTGGGTAATTGGGCTTGTCCCCGCTACCGACAACCGACCGGGCGAAAAAGCGTATGCTCCGCAAGATGTTATAACTATGCACAACGGTATGACAGTGGAAGTGCTTAATACAGATGCCGAAGGTCGTATGATACTTGCAGATGCTTTGAGTTATGCTTCCAAATACGACCCGCAATTGGTTATTGACCTTGCAACGCTTACAGGTGCTGCAGCGAGAGCAATTGGCAGATACGGGATTGTAGCAATGCACAATGAAGAAAGCGCTTGTGACTTTGATAAATTAGCCGAAGCAGGTGAAAAGACTTCCGAAAGGGTAGTGGAATTCCCGTTTTGGGATGATTACAACGAATTGCTGAAATCAAATGTAGCCGATATAAAAAACATCGGCGGTGTAGAAGCGGGTGCAATAACGGCAGGCAAATTCCTTGAACATTTTACATCGTACCCGTATATTCATTTGGATATTGCAGGACCTGCTTACATTGACAAAGATTTTCATTATATGAAAACAGGTGGAACGGGAATTGGTGTGAGATTGTTGAATGAGTTTGCGGAGAATTTTTAAGAAAATGTCATTTTTTTATTGTCAATTCTAAAAATCAGCCCTGTCATTGTTTGGCGGGGCTGATTTTTTGGTATTTAATGAATTATTTTGGGGCAAATAATTTCTAATCTTGTAAAAAATCAAACGCTCCTGCACGAACTTTCGTGTGAGTAGTATTTATTGCGATTCAATCGCAAATATGATAACCACATGATACAATCGTGCGGAAACGTGGAAATGCCATGCAAATGTTACAGTAAGCTTTATTTTCACATCTCTAAATAGTAACTAATAATTAACAACTAATCATTTTACTGCTTTCAAGCTCATATCCAGGCTGTTGATGTGGTGGGTAAGTGCACCGACTGAAATGAAATCTACACCGCAAAGTGCATAATCCCTGATATTTTTTAATGTGATGCCGCCGGATGATTCTGTTTCGTATTTGACGTTTATGAGTTTTACGGCTTCTACGGTTTGAGCAGTCGTGAAATTGTCTAGCATAATTCTGTGAACGCCACCTGTTTCAAGTATTTCTTTTACTTCGTCAAGGTTACGGGCTTCAATTTCTATTTTGAGGTTTAGGTTGTTGGCTTCCAAATATTTATTTGTTTTTTCAATGGCTTGTTTTATTCCGCCGGCGTAGTCAATATGGTTATCTTTTATCATTATCATATCATAAAGTCCCATTCTGTGGTTGTATCCGCCACCGATACGGACAGCGAGTTTTTCGAGATAACGGATTGTGGGAGTAGTTTTGCGAGTGTCTAGTATTTTGGTTTTTGTTCCCTCAACTGCTTTTACATAACGGTTTGTTTCAGTGGCAATACCGCTCATTCTTTGCATAATGTTTAGTACGAGCCTTTCAGCTTTCAAAATGAAATGCACGTTACCGCTGACAGACAAAGCAATATCACCTTTTTTGATTTCGCTGCCGTCTTGCAAAAACTTTTCCACTTTCAATTCAGGGTCGCACACTTCAAACACTTTTAGGGCAACATCAATGCCTGCAAGTATGCCGTTTTCTTTTATAAGTAAGTTTGCTTTGCCTTGTGTGCCTTCCGGAATGCAAGCAAGTGATGTGTGGTCGCCGTCTCTTACATCTTCTTCAAATGCCCTGTTTATAAAATCAACAAGCCATTTGTCAAATCCGCTAAATTCATCCATAAAATCAATGTGTTTTCTTTTCTATTCTGAATTGTGTTATTTCAGGAATTTTTACGGTATTTTTTAAAACATAAAAAACTCTGTAATCTCCTGTGTTTGTGGTTAATGTGCCTATGTAATACCTTGAGTCTCCTTTGCCGCTGAAATGAAGCATAACATATTTTTCAGCTTTGTTTTTACCAAAGAAATCTTTTAAAATATTTTTTGCTTGTGAAGCGCTGTAAATACCTTCTTTGTCAAGTACCGACAAATCTACGGAAGAACTGAAATACTGTGAAATAACATCAACATTTCCAACATTTAATGCTTTATTGATTTTTGTAAAATGATCAACATAAGGATCTCCATTTTGCGCACATCCATTAGCATCGGTAACGGTAATGGTATATGT
>JALTDM010000156.1 GCA_027074135.1 Bacteroidales bacterium | reverse complement strand
CATTAGTATAAAACCTTAAATTTGTAAAATACAAAACAAATATACTACAAAGAATGAAAATCAAATATCTTAATATATTATTATTACTGAGTTTACTCGTACCGTTTGGTTGCAAAGACAACAATCAAAGCCGTATCCCTGAAGTTTATGTTGATTTTTATATAAACATAAACGACCCACAATTTTTCGATTTGCAAGTAGTAGGTAACTATGTTTATGTAACAGGAGGTGTTTCCGGAATAATTATTTATAGAAAGAGTTCAACTGAATTTGTAGCATTGGATAGATGCTGTAGTTACAACCCCGAAAAAAGATGTAGGGTAGAAGTAGATACAACAACAAATCAAAAAATTATTTGTCCATGTTGTAAATCTGAATTTTCGCTGGATAACGGATATGTATTGAAATCTCCGGCAGCAGCTCCGCTTAAACAATACCAAACAACATTTGACGGTGAAAAAATTCATGTATATAACAATTATTAATAGGCATTTGCGTTAATTAACTTAAACATTTTTTTTAGGATGAAGAAGATATTTATTATTATTGCTTTTATCATAACATCACTAGCGGATATTTTTTCCCAAATACCAATTTATACGTGGCGAGATCATTTATCTTATTTCACACCTCTGGATATAGCATTTACAAACAATGACGAAGTATATGTGCTTACCAAAAACGGACTTATAATTACTGATAAATATTTTTCATACATTACCAAGAAATCAAAAGTAAACGGACTTTCTGATGTGGAATTATCGTCTATAGCATATTCGGAAAAAACAGAACAACTAATTGTTGGATACCAAAATGGAAATATTGACTTAATTAAAAATTCAACCATTATCAATATTCCGGATATTAAATTGCGCCAAATGTATGGAGTGAAAACTATAAATAAAATACTTCCTTATAAAACATTTGCATACTTGGCTTGTGGGTTTGGCATTGTAAAAATGGATTTGGAGAAAAAAGTGATTTTGGAAACTTATTATATTGGTGAAAACGCTTCATATGTAAATGTAAAAGATTTAAAAATTCTAGGAAATAATATATATGCAGCTACAAATAAGGGGATCTATGTTGCTAATTTAAATTCTAATTTGCTTGATTATCATAACTGGGATAGGGTCTCTTCACAAGTTGCTGTTACGCAGGATTTTAATGCTATAGATGTGCGTTATTCCAGAATTTTTGCCATAACAACAAAATTAAGTGCTTACAATAATAAAAATTTACTTTTGAAAATAAATCCTGAAAACGGTTCTTATAACATTTGTGATACCAGTGGATACAACAATATATATGGTTTTGTTGTAAATACAGATACAATGGGGGTAATGTACGATACTGTGGTGGTATTCTACGATTCGTTATGCAATGCTTATCCGTATTGGTCTTATGAGGGCGAAAACTATAACCATGGCATAACAGCAACTTTTATGAAATATCATGACGGGTATTACTGGTTTAATGATGGAGTATGGAGATTTTTGATAAGAGCAAATAGATATTGGCACACATATAAAAGGCTTAATGTATCAACTCCTTGGTTTAATGCTGCATTTGATATAGATGTGTTTGATGATCATGTAGTAATTACAAAGGGTGGATATAAACCAAGTACCGTTAACATGTGGCATACTTTTCAGTTTTGGAGTTCTGACTCCTCTGATATTTCGAATAAAATATTATGGAGTTATCATGATGCAACAGCAGTAAAACTTGACCCCCAAAATCCAACTCATTATTTTATTGGATCGTGGAATAATGGACTGTTTGAATTCAAGAATGATAAATTGATTCATCAGTATGATAATACAAATTCAACATTACAAGGTGCAGACAATACTTCTTTTATACGTATTCCTGACTTCGCTTTTGATAAAGATGGAAATTTATGGGTGTTGAATTTTCAGAATAATAACTCATTGCAAGTATTTACTAAGGACGGTCAATGGAAAAGTTTTACAATGGGAGATTACGGACGTGAGCCTGAAAAAATATTAATAACTCAAAGCGGAAAAATATGGATATTATTAGCTAGGTATCAGGGTATTGTTGTTTACGATCCGGGTAATGATATAATGGATATTTCCGATGATAGAGTGAAAAAATTAACTATAAAAGATGAGGTTGGTAATGTGTTGAGTATGAATCCAATATCGTTTGCAGAAGATAGAGATGGAGTAATTTGGGTGGGAACAACTGAAGGAGTACTTACATTTTATGATCCCGACGGCGTATTTGATGACCCTAACTTTCATGCCGAGCGAATAATTCTGGAAATAGGCGATGGCATTGGACAATACTTAATGAAATACGAAACAGTAACTTCAATAGCAGTAGATGGTGCCAACCGCAAATGGTTTGGCACTGCAAGTTCGGGTGCATATCTTATGAATCCATCCTGCACAAAAGAAATTTTACATTTCACAAAAGAAAATAGTCCTTTACCATCAAATAACATAACGAAAATTGCGATAGACCAAAAAAACGGCGAAGTATATTTTTCTACGGATATGGGCATAGTATCGTTCAAGAATGATGCAACTGAGGCAAAGCCATACTTTGACCACCCGTATGTTTATCCCAATCCCGTTAAACCCGGATACAACGGCTACATAACTTTTACAGGTCTGGTACAAGATGCAGATGTAAAAATTACCGATGTTGCCGGAAACATAGTTTTTCAAACAAAAGCCAGAGGCGGTACTGCCGTTTGGAACGGTAAAAACTTTGAAGGTCACAAAGTGAAATCAGGCATCTATCTTGCATTATGCTCCGACG
>JALTDM010000155.1 GCA_027074135.1 Bacteroidales bacterium | reverse complement strand
GGTTTGTCATTCAAGTGTGATTTGTAGTCAATAGTGATTTTGTAATTGTCTTCCGCTATCTTGTAATAAAAGTGGTTGAACAAGTCAATAAGTTGCAGGGTGATTTCTTTTCGCTTGTTGTAAATAACTGTGCCGTATTCGTTTAGCTTTGCTGACCAAGGTTCCAAAAGTCGACTGTCGAAATATCCTGAAACTGCCATTTGCTTGAGTAAGGCATTTCTTTGCTTCAGAGCTTTGTTGTAATTTACAAGGCTGCTGAGATATTCGTGGTCAAATTGAGAGATAAGAATATCAAGAAATTTTCTTCTCACCTCGCTACCTTCCGAAATCAAAGTGGTATCGTTTGGGGTGATTATTATTAGTGGTATCAGCCCGATGTGGTTTATCAGTTTGTCGTATTCTTTATTGTTACGTTTAAAAATTTTGCGTTTGCCTTTTTCAAAGGTTGCTTTAATGGTTTCTACTCCGTCGTCATATTTATAAATGCCTTCCACAAAGTAAAAGTTTTCATCCGATTGTGTGTTAATTAGTTGTGAGTCATTTATATTGAAATAGCTTTTTGTGAACGAAAGCAGGTAAATTGCATCCAGAATATTTGTCTTGCCCGAAGCGTTTTTACCTGTTATGAAGTTTATTCCTTCGGAAAAATCTATTTCCAATTCTTTGTAATTCTTGAAGTTTCGTAAAGAAAGGTGTTGTATATACATTTCTGCCGTTTTTATAACAAAACACCGGCTTTGAAATCAAAGCCGGTGAGAATTTTATGCCCTCCAAGGTTATTATTTTTCAATTCTTATTCTTGCGTCAACGGCAGTAATATTATTGCCGCTTGCAAGCAAAGGATTTATATCCATTTCAAAGATTTCGGGTGCTACCGTTACCAATTTAGACAGCCTTACAATAAATTCGGCAAATTTTTCTTGGTTGATAGGTTCTTGTCCTCTTACGCCTTCAAAAATCTTATAGCTCTTCAGGTTTTTAATCATTTCTTCGGCTTCGAATTTTGTCAGAGGTGCTAAACCTACACTAACATCTTTCAGCACTTCCACAAAAATTCCACCCATACCTGCCATTACGAGATGTCCGTAATTGTCTTCACTTTTTGCACCCAAAAACAGTTCCGTACCGCTAATCATCGGCTGTATAAGTACTCCCGTAGCATCTTTTATTGCCATAAGCCTGTCAAATTCAGCGGCTACCGTTTCATCGTCTTTAACATTAAGCACTACGCCGCCCACATCTGATTTATGCACAGGACCTACTACTTTCATTACAAGCGGGTAACCGATTTCTTTTGCAAAGTCAAGTGCTTCTTGCTTACTGCTTACGGTTTTTTCTTTTACGGTATCAATTCCTGATGTTTCCAGTATTGCCTTAACTTTTTCCGGTGGCAAATATCCGTTGTCGGCGTTGTCAACTATTTCTCTTATTTTAGATTCATCAATTTTTATTTCATCGCTTGAAACTTCAAATAGTGATTTATTTCTTATATCGTTGTTTACAACCTTGCTGAATGCTTGTCCGAAAATCACTTCGTCAAAAAATGCAACATGACCTTTGCCAATAAAGTATTCAATTTCTTTTTTGACATTGATAACGGAAGGCAAAATCGGGAAAATCGGTTTTAGAGAATTTTGCATTTTTTCGTGCAAAACATCATAAACATCATAAACTTCAAAAAGTCCGGGGCTACCAAAAATTACAGCCATTGCATCTATATGATCAAAGTCGTTGTTTACTGCATCAATTATATGTCCCAGCTGTTCGGCTGTTCCTGTTGCAAGGAAGTCAATAGGGTTTTTTACAGATGAGCCGGGGAAAAGTTTTTCCAAAAGCCTGTCTGCCGCTTCGCCTTCAATTGTAGGAACATTCAGTCCCCTGTTAGATAATGTGTCGGTAAGCATTACTGCAGGACCGCCTGCGTGTGTGATAATGACAATGTTTTTCCCTTTTACTTCAGGGTGCATAAATACACCTGCTATGGTTGCAAGTTCTTCTCTTCCGTACGCCCTTACAATTCCTGCTTTTTTGAACAGTGCTTCTACTGCAACATCACTTCCTGCCAATGCACCTGTGTGTGATGATGCGGCACGGCTTCCTGCTTCGGAAGTGCCGGCTTTTATCGCTGCTATTTTTGCACCTTTTTTTATAAGTGAGCGTGCGTGTTTGAGGAGCTTTTCAGGTTTCTTAATGCTTTCGAGGTATAATAATTTGACTTTTGCACTTTTGCCTTCTTCATAAGTTTCGTCCATATATTCCAAAATGTCTTCCACTCCGAGTTGGGCACTGTTGCCTACGGAATAAACGCTTGAAAAAGTTAACCCTTTCGGTATGCCCGATTCCATAATGAAAACGGCTGTTGCACCTGAACCTGAAATAAAATCAACTCCGTCAGGTGTAAGTTTGGGTACGGGAGTGGTAAACACGCCTGCATAATTGTAATTCATTACACCTATGCAGTTCGGACCGATAAGTGATGCATTGTGCTTGTTTACAATGTCAACTATTTCTTTTTCGAGTTTTGCTCCTTCTTCGCTTTCTTCACTGTATCCGGCCGAGAGAATGATAAAAGCTTTGGTGTTTTTTTGTCCTGCAAGTACTCTAACGGTTTCTACCGTATATTTTGCCGCAATTGCAATTATTGCCAAATCTACTTGCGGTAAGTCTTCAACGGTTTTATGCGTTTTTATTCCTTGAATTTCGTCTTCTTTGGGGTTTACAACATAAAGTTTATTGATGTCAAAACCGTTGTCAATTACATTTTTTAGAACCCTACCGCCCGGTTTGTGTATGTTGTTTGA
>JALTDM010000154.1 GCA_027074135.1 Bacteroidales bacterium | reverse complement strand
GTTTTTTAGTGTATTAGGTATATATAGTGTATTTGGACAAAAAAATGATGACGAAAAATTATTTTATCAAGGTGAAGAATATATAGATGTTGAGAATTGGGATAAGGCTTTTGAAGTGTACAAAAAGATTTTGGAGAATGAACCCGACAATGCCAATGTAAACTTTAAAGCCGGATTTTGTTTGTTGAATAATGATCAGGCAGAAAAAGCTATACCATACCTTGAAAAAGCGATGAAAAATATTGATGAAGAAGGTAGTGCGGAAGATAGTTATGACAATAAAAAAGCTCCTCTTGAAACATATTATTTTCTTGGTAAAGCATATCATCGTGCCTATAAATTTGACGAGTCATTATTTGTTCTTTCCAAATTGAAAACGAAATTGGATCCTAAACAAGATAAAGATTTTATCAAGGATATTGATTATTTAATGAGATGTGATTCAAACGGTGCAAAATTGGTTAAACAACCTGTTAAGATGATTGTAAAGAATCTGGGGGATAGCATAAATACAGAGTATAGTGAACATAGTCCTGTGTTTACTGCAGATGAAAGTATATTGTTTTTTACTTCTCGTCGTCCGAATGGACATAATGTTTTACCTGACGGACAGTATGACGAAGATATTTATTATTCTTATTCGGATGATGATGGTAACTGGGGTAAAGCAAAAAATATAGGAGATATTATTAACACAAAAGAACACGATGCTACCGTAAGTATTTCTATAGACGGAAGTGAACTTTATTTGTACAGGGAAGATGATAGAGGCAGCATATATGTTTCAAGGTTAGATGAGAATAATAATTGGACTAAACCTGAGAAATTACCGTATCCGATAAATACAAAATATCGAGAAACGCATGCTTCGTTGGGTGCCGATAATATGACATTGTATTTTACAAGTGACAGACCGGGAGGATACGGAGGATTGGATATTTATGTCGTTAGAAGGCTTCCTAACGGCAAATGGGGAATTCCACAAAATCTCGGACCTACCATAAATACACCTTATGATGAAGAAGGTCCTTTTATTCATCCCGATGGTAAAACGTTGTTTTTCAGCTCGAAAGGTCATAATACAATGGGTGGTTATGATATTTTTTATTCTACTTATGATGAAAATACAAAAACTTGGTCTAAACCTAATAATTTAGGGTACCCTATAAACACCACAGCAGATGATGTATTTTATGTTCCTACTCCGGATGGGAAAAGAGCTTATTATGCTTCCAAACAATTTAACTCATTGGGCAGAACAGACATTTTTTTGATAACATTGCCCGGACTGGAAGAAAAAGGACTTACAGTATTGAGTGGATATATTGTAAGTGCCCAAGGAGATGTGCCGGATAATGTTTCTATTACTGTTACTGATGTGAAAACAGGTGATGTGGAAGGAGTTTATACACCAAATCCGAAAACCGGAAAATATTTGTTTATCCTCAGACCCGGAAAAGATTATAATGTTGCTGTAGAAGCTGACGGATTTTCTTATTTTTCTGAAAATATTTCAGTACCAAAAGGTTCTGCTTACAAAAAAATAAAGAAAGTAATAAAACTAAATCCTATAATTCTCGGTGATATAGAAGATGAATATTATGTAAAGTTTAAACCGCAAGATACAACTCTTATTCCCGGTATCCAAAGAGAACTTGATAACATGACCAAATTTATGAAAGTAAATGATTCTCTTAAACTCAATGTGTTGTTGTCTGATGAATCAGCTAAAGATGAGAATTTTAATAAACACAGAAAACGAGCCATTAAGAACTATTTGGTTGCAAAAGGGATAGATGCAAATAGAATTTTTACGGATAAAAAAGTTCCCGGAGGCGTAAATCTTATTATTCTTAATAATGATGATAATACAACACCAAAAAATCAAAATGCAGAAATCGGACATAAGTATGCTAAATATTTGCTTGGTGTTATGCCTGATAACATTTTGACAAATAGTCAGAAAGAAAAACTAAATGAGATTGTTAATAAAGAAGGTAAATTATTCTATTACAATATTGTTTCCGATAATAAAGAGTATGCCGATGCAATAAAGAAAAGTCTCATTAAAGCAGGTGTTCCCGAAAAAGCAATTTCAATTTCGCCTCACGAAGATATGAATGCCATAAATATTATTGCAAACTCTAATATTATTGTAAAGTTGGAACATAAATCTGCCGGCAATCAACTTTCAGCAAATGAAAAAAATACACTTGACCATTTATTTGGTTCTTATGGCAAAAATGAAAAGTATAACATAATTTCAGCTAATAGAATTTTGGAAGAAAAAATAAAAGATTATTTGCTTTCAAAAGGAGTTGCTGCAGAACACATAGAGGTTTCTGATGAAATAGATCCTTTGGCAATAAATATTCAGATAATTCAAGGTGCACCTCAGGTTAAAGCTGTAGTTCTGGAATTTTCAAAAGGTGAAACAGCATTAGGTAACAAGAATAAACAAGTACTTGATGAAGCGATAAGGAAATACGGCAAAAAACCTTTTGTTGTTCAAGATAACAATGCTAAAAGGCTTGAAAATATTAAAAACTACTTGGCTACAAAAGGTGTAACAGTAAGTAATACCAATAAAAGTAACTCTATTATTGTTAAAGTTGTCGAAACAGAGACGTGGTCTGAAGAGCCTTTGAAAGATTATACCACAACCGCTAAAGAAATCAAGGTGAGGGCTATACTTTTTGACTTTGATAAGTGGCAAACAGACAAATTTAATGATGTGTTGTACAACCTTTACAATTATTTGAAAAACAATCCGGATGCAAAAATCGCAATTCATGGTTATACTGATTTACAAGGAGATGAAGATTATAATATAATTTTGTCACGTAAGAGGGCTGAATTTGTTAAAAACTACTTGGTTAAGAGAGGAATAAATCCTAATTCTATGGTAATAAAAGCACATGGGGAAGCAAATCAAATTTCAATAAATTTAAATCCGGAAACGCGAAAATATAACAGAAGGGTAGAATTTGAGGTGTTGAAACAAGGGGGAAAACAAAAATTGAAATGTATACCGATACAGGTTCCAAAGAATTTTAGAATAAAACATTAGAAATAAATTTTGACGAAATGCAACTTTTTTTACATAAATGGAGTATATAAATAGGGTAATTTAGCTTATGAAGTTTTTAAAGATTTTTTTTATATTATTATCTATATTTAAATTTATTCCGGGGCATACCTATGCTCAAAGTAAGTATTTTAAGGATAAATTTATGGAGGCGGAATATTATTTTATGTATGAGGATTATAGACGTGCATTACCCATTTATAAAAGTTTGTACGAAAAAGATTCTACAAATGCTAATTTAGCCTATAGAATAGGACTTTGTTATTTTAATTCTACAGATCCCAAAGGTAAAAAGAAGTCCTTACCATATTTTGAGAAAGCTGTAAAAAAAATGACGAGTGATTATAATGAAGGGTCTTATAAAGAAAATAAAGCACCATACGATGCTATGTTTTATTTGGCAAATGATTACAGATTTGTCGGTAAATATGATAAGGCTATAGAATTGTTTGAAAAATTTAAAAAGACAATTCCGATAAAAAATACATTTTATATAGAGTATGTAAATCGTGAAATTCAGGCTACTAGAAATGCAAAAGAATTAATGAAATATAAGGTTCAAGTTCAAGTTATTCGTTTGGATAGCATAATTGATCATGGTAAATATAAAGGAAATAAAAATAATCCGTTATCTTTCGGTAGAGTAAATGATTCGATTATAAGAAATTGTCCTGTAGTTTCTGATGATGAAAAAACTATAGTATTTACTCAAGGTACCAAGAATAAATTTAATATTGAGCTTGATATTGACGAGGATAATGCAGATTATCAAATGGATAGTATTTATTATTGTAAAAAAATAAATGGTAAGTGGACAAAACCTAAAAATATTTCTCCTATACTATCTTCACATTATGACAAAATGGTGCCTACTTCTTTAAATGCTGATGGTACAGAATTATATTTAGTGATTGACCATAATGACAATGGAGATATTTATGTGAGTAAATATTATGATGGTAAATGGCATAAAGCTAAAAAACTGAATAAATATATAAATACAAGATATTGGGAGTCACATGCCAGTATTAGTTCTGATGGTAAAGCATTATATTTTACCAGTGACCGTCCTGGTGGATACGGCGGACTGGATATTTATGTTTCCTATAAAGATGACAAAGGGGATTGGGGACCTGCTATAAACCTTGGGAAAACGATAAATACCAAGTATGATGAAGAGACACCTTTTATTCTTAATGACGGTAAAACATTGTATTTTAGTTCTCAAGGTCATTATAGTATGGGTGGATTTGATGTTTTTCATTCCAGGAAATTATCTAATGGTAAATGGTCAACCCCACTTAATTTAGGTTATCCTATTAGTACTGTTGGTAATGATTTGTTCTACTTGCCTAAAAAGAATGGTGAATACGCATTCTTTGCGTTAAACAGTAATGAACGGGATATTCCTGAAATAAAAGATAATGATATTTTTGCATTAAAAATAACTCCGCCTAAAAACCAAATGACAGAAATAGTGTTGAAAGGTACTATTACGCTACAAGATAACAATCCTGAATATCCTAAAGACTTAGGTGTGTATGTTATAGATACAATTGCTAATGATACTGTGAAGAAACTTAATGTTGATCGCAAAACTGGGAAGTATAATACAATTTTAAATGCAGGTGCATACAAACTTTTATATAAAGGTTCTGGATATAAACCCGAAAGTAAGATATTATATATCCCTGAAATATATACAAGGAGTGAAATCGTTATAAATGTTGAACTTGTGCCACTTGAAGTGTCAAAGGGGAAATACTATGTCATAAAAAGTATCTTATTTGATTATGGTAAATATGATTTGAGGCGTGATGCACTTGTGGAAATTGAAAAATTGTATCAATTGATGAAAGATAATCCAAGTTTATATGTTGAGGTTATCGGGCATACAGATTCTTGGGGAAGTAAAGAATTTAACAAGAAGTTATCAGAAAAAAGGGCCAGAGCAGTTGTCGATTATCTGGTTTCCAAAGGAATAAGTCCGGACAGGTTCGTTGCTAGAGGTATGGGTGAAGAACAACCTATTGCCATAAATGAAAATCCTGACGGTACAGATAATCCGGAAGGAAGACAATTAAACAGAAGGGTGGAAATAAAGATTATCAAATCAGATCCTAATATAATTGTAAAACAGGAAATTTATGTGCCTGAGAACCTTAAATATGAAAGATTTGGTACTCGAAGCAAGCATGAAGAGTATACAGTTTTACTTACAAGATCTCCTCAAAAGTTAAATCTTACAAAATTTGACACATTACATGTGAAAGAAATAAAAATAGATTCATTATATTTTTATACTGTTGGATTTTTTAAAGAAAAGTCTAAGGCTCTTAAATTGCTGAATGATGCAATAGATAATAACTTTAAAGATGCCAAAATTATGAATTTGGCAAACCTTAGCAATATGGAAAGATATCAAAGTGGTACGACAAATGAAAATGTGGTAGAAAATAATCTTGCAAGTGGAGTTGTTGATAAAGTTGAATATACAATTCAAATAAAAGCGTTGACAAGACCGGTTAATGTTTCTATATTTAAAGGTTTAGAAACGAGAAAAATTAAAGAATTTTTAGGAGAAGATGGAATATATAGATATACTTATGGGAAAGTTAAAGGACGAGAAAATGCTAAAAAGTTGTTAAAAGAAATAATAAATAAGGGATATTCAGATGCCTTTATAGTTAAATATGACAAGTATGTTAGAAGAGATAAAGGATTTAAATATACAATTCAAATTTCATCAACTTCCAAACACGTTAAACTTACCCATTTCAAGAATCTTAAAGGTGTGAAGGAATATATTGGGTTAGATGGCAAATTTAAATATGTATATGGGCAATATAAAACTATGGAAGCAGCTAGAAAAGAATTAAAAAAGATTCATAAGTTAGGATATCCTTCTGCCTTTATCGTGAATATAAATAAATATCGATGAAGATGAAAAAAACATTGGTTTTTATACTATTAGTTTGCATATTTAATGTTGGATTGTTTGCTCAGTTACCCGGAGAAAAACAATTGATAAAAGAATCTATCCGACTTGTTTATTTGCATGATTATTCACATGCATTACCATTGTTAGTAAGGGTTGAAAAAAATGACCTTAATAATGCTCATGTAGATTACTTACTAGGGTTAACATATTTAAAGTTAAATAGTATTGATTCTGCAATTTATTTTTTGAACAATTCAAAAAAAAATATTAGTCTTGTTAATAAAGAATTTTCAGCGTCAGATAAAACTGCACCGATAGAAGTTCTTAAATTTTTAGGAGAAGCTTATCATAAGTCGTATAATTTTAATAAAGCACTAGAAAATTATAATAAGTATTTGAAACAATGTGTAACTCCCGATACATTTTATATAAATCGACAAATTAAGTCAATTAATTATGCTAAAAAAGCAGTAAAAGATTCAATAAGAATAAAAATTACAAATCTTGGTCCCAACGTAAATTCTAAATATAATGATTATGCACCTGCTATTGATTCCTCACAAATTATTTTGGTTTTTACTTCCCGAAGGAAAGGTAATTATGGAAGTGAGACAGATTATGGTGATTTCCCTTCAGATCTTTACATTAGTTATTATAAAAATGGCAAATGGACAAAGGCGAAAAATCTGGGTTCTGTTGTTAATACCACTAGTGATGAGGCATCCATAAGTTTAGCAGCTGGAGCAAAGCATCTTTTTATATTTAAAAATACAAAAGGTAATGGTGATATCTACGATTCTTATTTTATAGATAGTACTTGGACAAAACCACAAAAATTACCTGCTGGAATAAATACTAAATACAACGAAACTCATGCAAGTATTACTGCTGATGAAGATGTTTTATATTTTGTAAGTGATAGACCCGGAGGGTATGGCGGAAAGGATATATATTATTCGGTTGCATTGCCAAATGGAGAATGGAGTAAACCAAAAAATATTGGTCCTGTTATAAATACTCCGTATGACGAAGATGCTGTATTTATTCATCCGGATGGTCAAACACTATATTTTGCTTCAAAGGGACATAATAATCTTGGTGGATATGATATTTTTTATTCTAATAAACAACCTGATGGAACTTGGGGGAAACCTCATAATTTCGGGTATCCGATAAATACTCCTTTTGATGAAAATTTTTTTGTGATTACTCCGGATAATAAAGCTGCATACTTTTCTGCAATAAGACCGGAAGGGTATGGTCAGCGTGATATTTACAAAATGGATTTTTTGTCTTTACCTGGAAGATATGAAACTGTAGTAAAGGGTTATGTTATATCTAATAAAGATAATGGAGCAATAATAAAAAACGGTACAATAGAAGTTTATACCCTAAAAAATAAATTATTAGGTAAATATAACCCAAATAAAAATGGTGAATATTTTATAATTCTAAAACAGGGTCGTTCATATAAATTAAAGATTAATTACAATGGTGAAAAAATTGAACAATTATTGAAGGTGCCTGATAAGACTTCGTATTTTCTTACTGGAAAACCATATAATAAAACTCCTTTGATTGTTATAAATTAATTTTTGAAAGATGCGTTTTTTTGTAGCGCAATTTTTAATTCTATTGTCAGTAGCGGGTTATTCCCAAAAATTTAAAACATTTAATAGATTGCCACCACCGGAAAAATGGTGGGTAATAACACATCCCATAGTTGCCGGAAAAGCTTTTGAAATAAGTGTGGAGGCTGAAAATGTTGCAGATAGTCTATCTAAAGATACAACTCTTCTTGATGGAGATGGTAACGGTGGGCAAGTTGATGCTTTCAGACATGCTTACTGGATGGCTCGCTTGTCTTCTGAAATCGGTTGGCGTAGAGCAAAAAGTTTGGGGAATGCTCATGAAAAAGGAAATTTTTGGCAATATAAAAAAGGGATTTCAGAAGATGGAGTATTACCGGACAAAGAGTCTTCAGATATGGATTTTTTAAATAATGACGTAGGACGTGATGTTGGATTAGAATATAAAAATGTCAGTAAAGATTCACTGCAAAAAATAATTATCAAGATGATATTAGATGGGGAATTATGGGTTTTGTGGAAAGACAAAAACGGAAATTTTCTTGATTGTGATGGTAATGTTATTTCGGACAGTTTGTTATATCATAAATGGGAAACTCCAAAATGTTTAGTTCCTTCAAATAAAAAAAGGCAGCCTTAAAGACTGCCTTTTCAATATGTTTATGTCTCTTTTTATTTGACAACTTTCCTGGTCAGAGTTTGTCCTGATTTTGTTTCTAGTTTTATAACATAAATACCATTTTCCCAAGATTTAGTATTTAATTTATATGTATTTACTCCACTTTTAATCCTAATGTTTTTTGTTGTAATTTCTTTTCCTGTTAAGTTATAAATTTTTATGGAACCGGATTCACTTATGCTACTAAATAAAGTGATGTTGGCTTCATGTTTTACCGGATTTGGATAAATTCTGAAATTAGATATTTCCAAGCTTATATTACTGGTCATTGTTGGGTCAACATATACGCTCCTACCATAGGAGGTTACTGCTTTGTTGAAGTTATCGCAGTTGAAGCCTAAAATTAGCCAATAGTAACCTGAAGTATCAAAATCATAATCTTGAGTAAACATAAAAGTGTCTTGTCCTGCAACAAAATACCAGTTAACTTCAAATGTGGTATCTGTTGGGAATGACAGATTACCTAAAAATAAAGAGTCAAAATTAAAACTTGGCAAACAAGTATCTAACACATTTGTAAATGTATCCACATATTGATATGAACTGTCTGAAACACCAACTATTATGTCGTTTAATGTAACGTAGCAATTATCATTCATTTCATCTGTGATTGTTACCGAATAAGTTCCTGGGCAGGCCATTTCGTAGTAATCCATATAATTACTGTTGTCACTCCAACTGTAATTGTATTGCCCGCTTCCTCCATAGACGTTTAATTGTATCATGCCATTACATTCATTCGGATTAGCATTCATTACATAATAATAGGCTTGCAAATCACAGTTTGTTAAAGCACCGTTTGTCAATGATGTATCACCATATCCGGCTAATACAAAATTGCCATCTGTATGATATACATAGCATGAAATTTCATAATTGCTGGTGGAATCATAAGGAACATTTAATGGACTACCTATATTAAAGCCATTGAAAATATTATTATTATTTTCATTAACAATCCAATAGATACTGTCGGTAGACATTTGGGAATTGTCATATGCTGTCAAAGTCATATTACTGCCTTGAACATCAATATTTATATGAGCCAGAAATTGAGGACCTAATTGAAATTCATTTGTTGCTTGGCATGGTGTTGATGAACCCATTGAATATATGTCTGCTTCAATTTGATAATTATTATTAGTGTCCGGCCAATTGTAATAAAAACCCAATGTGTCTGTGCTTTGTTCATTATAAGGTGCTTGTGTAGAAGAAAATATTACGGAGTCTATGTTTAAATCTGTAATTATCCATCTTACAGAATCAATAATATTTTGTGTGCTGGCAACGAAAAATGCTTCGTTATTGATATAATCTTGATTAGACATAAATACATTACAAGATTGGGTTTGTGATTTTGCGTAAAATCCGAATACCATTATTGTTAAAAATGATAAAATAATTTTTTTCATGGCTATAATTTTTTAAAGTTCGTAAATAAGACAAAAAATGCTCTTTCATGGTTGCATGAAAGAGCATAAGCTTGAGATATTTTTGGATGAATGGTCTTTAATGTTTGACTAAAAATCTATTCGTTATGATTTTTTTGTCGTTTACTGAAACAGTATAAATATAATATCCGGTTTTCAGATTTGAGGTGTTTATATTTAGAATACCATTATTGTTGCTTATTTTTTTAGACGTTATAGGGTCCCCCAAAATACTATAAATAGTGATATTAGCATTATTACTATTAAAATTTGAATACCTAAATTTTACGAACTCATTGGCAGGGTTGGGAAATGGTTTGGAAATTTTAAATGATTGCATTTGAGGATTGTAAAATGATGTAGTATTCTTAGATTTAAATTTTACGAAAAATGTGCTTGTGTCACCTTTTGTATTGTTATAAATCATTGCTTTAACTATGTTTACCTGTGTGTCTGATGATGTGTAATATAGTGTTATATGTAATTCTCCAGGAGAAGTTGCAGGAATAACCCCGTCACAATATAGTGTTGTGAAACATGTTCCGCCATAACATAGTTGTAACATATTGTCAGGACTAATATAAATTGGTTGAAGTTCAATGTGAACATTTAAATCAGCATTTGTGTTGTTTTTTAAATATGCAAAAAAATCAAAAGAAACTTGGGACGATGAATCGGCAATAATCGTAATGGTATCGTTATTGGATATCATTTGATTTAATTCCTCGTCAGAATAAACGGTATATGTACTTTGTGCAGATGCTAAAGCATTTAAAATGAATATAAAAGTAAAATAAAAAATAATTTTTTTCATAACAACACTATATTTATTTTTCAAATAATTTATACGCTAAGATAGTTAAAATGTTTCAATTTTAATGAATTTTATTTTTTATGATTGTTAGAAATGTGTAATATTAAATAATCTACAAAGTGTTTTATCTTATTTTCTCAGGTTGTGTATTATTTTTCTTAATACATTTGCATATTACAAAATAATAATCTTGCTGTTTCGTTAATTATAGAAACTTTTTTTGTGAAAAGAATACTTGTTTTCTTCATATTGGCTTTTGCATTTTTACAAATGTTTCCGCAACTTGGTGGCAATTACATTTTTTCGTTTTTGAATGTTACCAATAGTGCTCGCATTGCTTCACTTGGTGGGGAAAACACCAGTGTAAAGGATAATGATTTGAGCACTGTTTTTCACAATCCTGCATTGCTTGATTCAAATATGAGTGGTTTTATTACGCTTAATTACATCAATTATTTGGGTGACATAAACTTTTATTACTCAGGTTATTCGCATCATTTTAATAAAATCGGCAACTTTGCTTTGGGGCTTTATTATTTTGACTACGGATTGTTTACCGAAGCGGACAATTTAGGCTACAAATACGGTACTTTCAGACCATCGGATTGGACGGTAAACCTTTCTTATTCACGCAAGTTGGATTCAAATTTTTATGTGGGAATTACTACGAAGTTTATTTATTCCAATTATGTTTTTTACCGTGCATCCGGTTTGGCTGCCGACATCGGCGGTTTGTATGTAAACAAAAAAAGGCAACTTACGGTTGGAATGGTCCTTCGAAATGCAGGTTTAGAGCTTATGAGGTACAATCCCGACAAAAAGCGTGAGCCGTTGCCTTTTGATTGGCAAATCGGATTTTCTAAAAAGGTTAAGCACGCACCGTTCAGATTGAGTTTCACTTACACACACTTGGAAAAGTTTGACCTTACTTATACTGTGCCGCTCAGATATGATGAAGACACAACAAGTTACCTTGGAGATGCCGCACCGGTCAATAAAGAAAGCAAGGTTCTGGATTATGCAGATAAGTTTATGAGGCACATTGTAATAGGTGCCGAATTTGTTCCGTTCAAGAATTTTTATATCTCACTCGGTTTTAATTATCGTCGCAGGGAAGAACTCAAGATAGAAACACGCCCCGGAATTGTTGGCTTCTCAGCTGGTGTGGGCATAAGGATTTCAAAGTTTTACATCAGTTACGGAAGGGCGTTGTATCACATGGCAGGTTCGTCAAATGTCATTACCGTAAGTACCAATGTTGATGCCTTTTACAACAGGATAGTGGCGAAGTAGAGTTGTTAGTGTTTAGTTGTTAATTGTTAATTGTTAGTTAAACATTCTTTAGCATGTTTTGTTAATTCAAAATACCATTTTTGTTGATTAGCCTTGCTTTTTAAGGTGGGAGGATAAAATGGATAAAAACGGTTGGCTTTAGTCTTCGCTTTTATATTGTTCTTTATCATTCACCCTCCGTAATCCATGCCATCTTGAACAATGTCATTCCGAAAACGTCATTTCGAACAACGTCAACCTGAAGACGTCATTCTGAACTTGTTTCAGAATCTTATTGTTTCAGGTTCTTCGGAATCTCTTCGTTTCAAAATCTTATCGTTTCAGGTGTTCTAATATTTTTGTCTTTCTCTGTTTTTTTAAACCGTGATTAAAATCAAAAAGATGCTGAAATAAATTCAGCATGACTTAAAAAACAATGGGATAAATCCGTTTATTTTAAAAAAGACCTCACATATTCATCATCGGAATTTTTCATATCTGCAGGAGTGCCGGAAGTGATGATTTTACCGTCTTTCATCATGATGATTTTGTCGGCAGTTTTTTCTACTTCGCTGCTGTCGTGGGTTACATAGATGATTGTAGTTTGCAAAGATCCTTTTATTTTCAGGATAAAATCAAGCACATACTCTTTCAATACAGGGTCCATTCCCGTAAGCGGCTCATCCATAAGGATAAGAGACGGATTAGGAGCCATAGCCCTTGCAAGTGCAAGCAATTGTTTTTGCCCGCCCGATAGTTGATTCGGGTATTTGTCAAGGTGAGCCCTAAGTTTAAAGAAATTTGCTATTTCATTTATTTTTTCTTGCGAACCGTTTGATATTGCATAACTTATATGCTGTTTTACAGTAAGATGAGGCCAAAGTGCAAGATTCTGAAAAATATAACCGAAACCGCGTTGTGACGGTGGGGTAATTTTTTGTGGAGAAGATACGGTTTTGCCGTTTATGATTATTTCACCGCTGTGAGGAGTTTCCAAACCTGCTATCAGACGAATGAGCGTAGTTTTGCCACACCCCGATTGCCCCATTATTGCCGTAAGAGTATTTGCGGATACTGAAACGGTAATACTCCGCAATATTTCATTGTTGCCGTAAGCAAAAGACAGGTTTTTTATTTCTACTAGTGGTATGTTCATCCCGAATGCAAAGTTATTATAAATTTTTTAGGAATATTTTTCGAATAATTTTGATGGTGCAAATATTTTTACGAACTTTGAAACATTAAACTCTTAAAATTACTGTTTTTTATTTTATAAAATCTTGAATATGAGAACTTTTTTGTTGTTTGTGACAATTATATTTCTATTTACAGGTTGTAGTATTTACTATCCGCAAATAGCATCTGTCCAAATGCCTTCCGAAAAAGGAGATTTAGAAGTAACAGGAGCAGGTTCGCCACTTTCGGGAGCATATTTAGGAGGTTCATATTCTCCGTCTGAACATTTTGCCGTTCAAACGCATTTTAATACCGGATATTTTAATTACTATGGTGATGTACTGGGAGGATATTATCACAAACTCGGAAACAATTTTATTATTTCCGATTATTTAGGATTTTCATTGTCGCATCTTACTTTCAGATCTAGCGAGGCTGAGTATTATTTAGTTTCAACATTTAATATGCAATACAATTCATTCTTTAACCAGCTATATTTTGGATACAAAGCAGAAAAAGTAGAAATCGGAACAATGGTAAAATTTGGCAACTTAATCGGCTCTTCATTAACTGTAGATAACTATAGTGACGGTCGCAGGGTATATATAACAAAGCGTTCTTTAAACAACTATCTTTTAGATAATGTGTTTTTCTTAAAATTTAAATCTTCAAAAGGACTAGGTCTTTGTTTATTATTAGGTTGGTCATCAATGTTAAATGATGAAAAAATTTATGAAATTAATGGTAATCAATATTATATAATTTTTACAGGTGGACTGGGACTCACATATCAAATAAACCTTAATAAAAACAAACATAAAGAGCAATGAAAATAATGAGATTTATAAGCATAGCCGTTTTTTTTGTTCTGTACTCCAACATTTTAGCACTTAGCTCAAGCTATGTGTCTTTGGAAGACACAAGCAGTAGCAATATCAACAACAATATTTTATTCTTTTCTCCTACTCAATTGTTCGTTAATGAATTAAGAATGCAGCTTGACATAAAAAAAGAAGAAAACAAATACAATATTTTCGGGTTGGGAGTATCCGGAGATTTTGAAACAACAGGAATATATTCTTTTATAGCTGACAATCATTGGGGTATAAATGTTTTTTATGGAAAGAAGTTTTTCTACCATAATAGCAGGAAATATTGGTCTTATGTAATTTTTGGAAAGTATGGTAAATTGAAAAATGTGGAAATTTATCCAACGACAATAAGTGAATACTTTTTTTGGGGATTTTTTGATTTTTTGGGAATTACATATTTCCCTGAAAACGATGACTTAAGGGACTACTACATCGATAAATTTGTATTGGGTGCAAAAATTACTACAGGAACTCAAACTCCGAATAAATTTAAAGTTATTTCAAACTTTTATATCGGGGTTGGTGCAAGATTGCGAATGTTTTATGACAGTAAAGCAACCATTGATATGAAAAAGTATATGTTTTTCCCGACGGTAACATTCCATCTTGGATATTCCATAGGGTATAATTTCATAAAAAAATAGGTATATGATAAAATATTTGTTTGCAATATTTTTTGTTTTGTCGAATGTGGTTTTTGCCAATTTTAACAATAATTTTTCCGGAATAGATTCCGTACCTGCCAAAAGAAGTGTTTTAAAAATAGATTTTTTACGGCTTAGATACGGGGAATTGAGGCTGGAGATGGAAAAAGCCGGAACAAAAGATTTAGCAATCATTTATGGTATAGGACTGATTTATATGGAAGAAAAGTTTGTTAAGTATTTGAGACCCAATATAAGTTATGATGATATGAGGTCAGACAATTACAAGGGACTCGAATTATTTGTCGGAAACAAAATTTTCATAAAAGGAGGCTTTTCGATAACCAACCAGATTTTTACCGTTTACGAAAGGGATAAGAATTTTTTGTTAGGCGGGTATTATGAGAGCAGATGGTGTACCGGTTATCAAAGAGAACACTATTTGGAATATCCGGACAAAGCAGATCGAGATAAATTTGTGTTCGGTCACAAAATTTTATTTGGGCTTCAATCTACGGATAATGATAAAATGGTGGCTGAAATTTATGTGGGATTTGGTGAGAGTTTTATTAGAAAGTTATATTGGGTAGACGACAAAGTGATTGATTCAGAACCGCTTAATATCAGGTTGGTGTTGCTATTAGGAGTTAAATTCGGGTTTAATCTTAACGGCAACCAAAAAGGTAATTAATTCCCCTTTTTATTAAAAATCCTTACAACTCCATACAACACAAAAGCAAACAGGAGTCCCGAAAGAATAAGCACGAGATTTAAGGCGTAAGATAGTTTTTCGGGAGAATTTGCAGTTAGTGTAAACACCTTAACAACAGCAAGTTGCATTCCGGGAGGATAAACCATAACAGACAAGCCGGCTTCCAAGTAACTGAAAACAAAAACGATGAAAAATGCTGCAATTATTCCGTTACGAATTTGCGGCAAAACAATTTTGAGAATAATCCCAACCGTGTTAAACCTGTGAATTTTAGCAACTTCTACCTCACTAAAATCAATAGTTTTTGTTTGGTTAAAAACAATTTTGTAAGAAAGATAAGAAAATTTAGCCGTAAGCCCGAAAATTATTATTGCCACAGATGAGTAAATAAAGTTAAGTGCAGGAGTGTTGTAGAAATAAATGAACGCAATTCCCAATATAATGGAAGGTACGGCAAACGGAAAGATATAAATACTCCCTGCATTAAATCTTTTTTGCTTTACATAGTTAATTGTTGCAGTAGTAACAGTTAAGGCGACTATAAAAAATGATGTGGCAAGTGCTATAATAATGCTGTTTATTATGGGGACTGAAAGCAGACTTACAGCTTGTTTCAGTTCAGTCATATCCGTAGAAATGGAAATATTAACTACAGGCATCAAAACAACTACTGCAACATAAAAAAATATTACGAATAAAAAAACTGCGGGGAGCAATTGGTATTTAGACTCCGTGCTTGCCGATGTGGAAATTAGAGGTACTTCTCCGAATGTCTTGAGTTCAGCCCAAAGAATGACAAGAATAACTACCAGCAGCACTGCAGAATGAATAATTGCCAAATTATAATCGTAAAATGCCGAAAATTCAGTAAAAATCTTTGCTGCATAAAGATTTACTCCATAATAAACCGGCACGGTAAATTCAGAAATAGCAAAAATAAAAACAAGAGTGAAAGCCGAAACAAGTGATGGCTTAAGGTATGGAATTACAATGCGTCGAATTATTTTGTTTTTGTTTGATGTGTGGATTATTGCCGCTTCCAATAATTCTTGAGGCAGTTTTCGCAAAGAAGTAAAAACAATTATATAGGCAACAGGTGTAAATACCATTGCAAGTATTAGGAATGTTTTTAAAGCGGGAGTTAAGTGTAGTGCAAAAAAAATCTTGTCCCAACTCACCGCAAAACTGTAAGGCGTAATAAACAGCGGCAAAAGAATAAAAACTTTTGCGGCAGCAGCCAATAAACCTGTCCTGCCATAAACCGATAGAGCCGCTAATGTTCCTGCAAGAGTGGAAAATAATGCAACCAAAATGGCAAAACCGACACTTCTTAATAATAAAGGCAACGAACCTGTAATTTGTACATAAGTTTTGGCACCAACACTTGTCAAAGCGTAAAAAATAAGAAAAAGCAACGGCAACAGAGCCATTGCCGAAAAAATAATTATTGCAATATCAGGTTGTTTTTGTTTCACTGACCAACCCATTGTTTAAGGTAATCTTGTATTTCGGTCAGTTTGCGGGCGGTGTGGTCGTAATCAATTTTCATAGGTTTTATATTGTCAAGTGAAGGAATGCCTTTGGGCACCTGCACGCCTTTGTGTAACGGCATTTGAGCACAAAGTTTTGCAAGTAAGGCTTCTGTTTCGGGTTTTAGCAAAAAGTCGGCGAGTTTTTTTGCATTTCCGGGATTGGGAGAATTTTTTATAAGGACTATGGCATTGGGCATAATTAATGTGCCGAGGCTGTCTTGGTCGGGGAATACCATTCCTACATCTCCGCTTTCTTCCATTGCCTCAAAAGCATCGTCGGTATCGGTAAGTCCGCAAACTACTTCTCCGTTCATCACTTTTTTCTTAACATCTCCGTTGCTTGCTGCAATTATCACTCCGTTGTTTTTCAGTGCTTCAAAGTATTTTTTTGCGGCACTATCGCCAAGAGCATCAAATATAGCGGCAAAATGGAATGTTGTTGTACCGAAAAGTGGGTTAGCAATTGCAAATTTGCCTTTGTACTGCGGTTTCAGGAAGTCAAAAATTGATTTGGGAACACCCAATGTGTCAATGAGTTTTTTGTTGTAAATAATTACCCTTGCTCTTGCCGAAAATCCTGTCCAATAATGGTCGGGGTCTTTGTAAACAGAGGAAATGTCTTTTGCTTGCGGAGATTCATAAGGTGATGCAATACCTTTTTGTTTCAATACAATAGCCCTAACGGGATCGCCACTCCAAAACAAGTCGCAGCGTGGATTGTCTTTTTCGGCAATAAGGCGGTTGAGAACACCGGTAGATTTTGTTTCTTCCGTATCAAAAAGCGGTTTTACTTTTATGCCTGTTTCTTCTTCAAACTTTTTCAAAACAGGTTCGGAAAATACTTGGTCAACACTGGTGTAAACCACTACTTCGTTTGATTTTTTGTTGCCGCAACCTGCCATTGCTACAGCTGCAACGAGTATTGCAATTATTTTTTTCATATACATAGTTTTTTTGATTTTATTATCACTCTGTATCTCTCCTCAAGGGTAAAAGTAAAATTTTCTTCCTTAACGGAGGATTAAAGTGAGTGATAATTTTTATCCCTGTTTTTTGCAAAGTTATGAATTTATTGTTCACAAATCATTCATAATGCAACGCAATAATCGGGTCAAGTTTTGCCGCTTTTGCTGCAGGGGTGAGGCCTGACAAAATACCTACAATAAATGTTAAAACAACACCGAGCAGTATCCACAACCACGGTATCACAAAGTCAGTTCCGACAATCAGAGTAACAATATTACCGGCTAATATGCCCAAAATAATACCAAGTACCCCCCCTAATTGTCCAATAAAAACGGATTCAAAAAGAAATTGCTGACGGATAATTTTAGGTGTGGCACCTACTGCTTTTCTTATACCTATTTCGCGTGTCCGTTCACTCACCGAAACAAGCATTATGTTCATAAGTCCGATAGCCGCTCCGAGCAAAGTTATTAGTCCGATTATTGTGGTGGAAGTTGTGATTACTGCAATGTTTTTCATCAGGTTACGGATGAGGTTGTCGCTTTTTACAATGTCAAAGTTGTTTTTTTCTTTTGGTTTCAGCCGTTTGGCTTTCCGCATTGCAATTATTGCATTGTTTTTGGCAGCGTCCATAAACTCAATGTTGTACGGTTGAATTAGGATTTGGTAAGAAATATCCGTTCTGTAAAAATTGTTACGGGCGGCAATAAGAGGTATCACTACCATATTGTCGGTTTTGTCTATCATACTGCTGCCTTTTTCTGCAAAAATTCCTACTATTTTGTATCTGATGTCACCGATTTTTATGAATGAACCTATAGCCGTTTGGTTGCCGAACAATTTTTGTTTGAGCTTGCTGCCTATAATGGCAACATTTCGTCCTTTTGTAAGTTCGGTTTGCGAGAAAAACCTCCCTGTTTTTATGTTATTCCCGGATGTTTGCAAATAATCTCCTTCTACGCCCCAAACCGTGATGTTGGGATTTGTTTTTTTTGAGTTGTGCTTTACTGTTGCGGTAGAAGTTGCCGTAAACACGCGACTTTGGTATGAAGGAAAATTGTAAAACCTCTCAAACCGCCTTATGTCTTTGTATGAAACTGGTTCACCTATTCTTGCTTCGCCTCTGCGTCTCATTCGGTGTGTAGAAAAAGTTTGTGAAGTGATTTTGAAGGTATTGCTACCCATATTGGCAAATTGACCTTTGAGGGAATTTTCTATCGCAGATATTGCCGTAAGTATTCCTACAAGCGACATTATACCGAAAGCTATAATCAATACGGTCAAAACGGTGCGGAGCTTATTAGTTTTAACAGAAGCAAGGGCAATCTTAAAATTGTCTTCGTAAAGAGAAATGAATTTTATGAATTTTTGCCAAAGCATATCCGTAGCATTGATTTACAAATGTAAGTAAAATTTGTCAGTTTATACCGACACTCCATACATCATAAGGTATTTTCTCCAGCTCATCTTCAGGTAAAAAAGTAAACCTCTGCGGATATTTTTTCGAAAGGTATTTTGCCAAATACTCTTGTTCAGTTTGGCGGGGAGTTGGTATCAAAACCGCATTTTTGCCGGCACACCACAAATCCATTATGGTGGAATAACCAGAACGAACGACAATTTTGTTGCTGCAATATATTATTTTCTTCAAATCATTGTCAGTAGCCCAGCCTTTATATGTCATATTCCCAACCTTAAAATCAGGTCCGTATTTGCCTCCTGCAACAATGCTTTTTACAGGTGCTTCCGAGAAATAATTTACAATCCTTTTTTCAAGCTTTGAGCGAGCGGGTTCGGGTCCGGAAATAATCACGCCCACATCAAAAAACTCATCGCACACGGGCGTTTCCCAATTGCAAAACCTTGATAAAACACCTACCGGCTTAACTTTCTCATGCGCAGGCCAAGCAAGTTTTCCTGCAAGTTCAACTCTCTCATCGTCAGGCAGCCAAATGCAATCAAAAGGTTTCAAAAGTCTTTTTGCAATACGAGCGGCAACTTTATTCGCAATTTTTCCGTAAGGCGACAGAGGTCTTAATTGGTGCGTAACAATTATGTTATAGGTTGATGGCGAGTAAAAACCGTAACGGTTATCGGAAACAATTACCGTGGCACCTGTTTCTTGTGCTATCTTTTCTGCCCTTTGCCTGTCTGCTTTAATTCTCTGCCTTAATGTTTTAACAAAGTTGATTTGTCCGGCAATCGAAAAAAAGTTTTCGTCAAACTTAAACGGCTTATCTTCAAAAACAATGACTTTACAAGCATCAAATCGCTGTGCAAGAATATCAATAGACGGCTTTTCTCCAGCTAAAATAACTTCATTTCCGTTTGCTATCAGTGTTTCCACAATGGGAATAAGGCGTGTAGCGTGTCCCAGCCCCCAATTCAGCGGCGACACAACAACTTTTTTCCCTTTGATATTAGCCGGCAACAAGCACATCGATACCCAATTTCCTGACTCTATCTGCTATTTTGTTCAATTCGTCTTGCGGCACTTTTTCGAGAGTATCGGCAGGCGTATTTCTTGCAAAAGTATAAACCATCACTTCTTCCGGCTCTATGTATTTAATTGCCTCCAACCACTTTGATATTTCTTTTTCGGTAGTATTGTTAATAATTGCACCGTTGTATGTGCCACGCAAAAACAAAGTTTGTACAATTACCTTGCCGTTGAATCTTTTCAGGTTTTCTATAATTGTTTCCGCAGTAATCGGCTTCAAAGGACGGTTTATGATTTTTATGGTTTCGGTGTATGCACTGTCAAGTTTCTGGATGTTTTTATCCACTTTGAGCAAGGCATCAAAAACCTTGCGGTTGTGCAGCATTGTAGCATTTGACAAAACACTTATTTGTGCTTCGGGGTAATATTTGTTTCGCAAATCAATGGTCAAATCGATAATTTCGGCAAATTTCGGATGAAGAGTCGGCTCACCATTTCCTGCAAATGTGATGTTGTCAAGTTTCATTCCGCTCTCGTGCATATACACAAGTTTTTTGGCAAGTTCTTTTTCTACTTCTTCTATAGGGTGAAACTTAGTTTCGAGTGTTTTTATTTCATCTTTGTGTGTCCACCCGCACTCACAATACACACAATCGTAATTGCAAAGTTTAAAATTGTTCGGCAAAAGGTTTATCCCCAGTGAATTACCAAGCCTCCTACTTTTTACCGGTCCGAAAATTATTTCTCCGAATAAAAATGTGTCCATTACCTTATTAAATTAAATTACTCCACTCAAACTTCTTAACAAAATCTACCGCCTTGTGAATTTTTTCATACATCACCGTATCGTTTTCAACAAAAGGTACTTCTTTACGAAAGTCATTCAAAATATTTTCCAAAACGGGTGAAGTCTTTTCTTTTCTGAAAAACATTGCTTGCGATGCCGTAAACAGCTCTATTCCAAGTACGGTTGCCACATTGTTTACCACTTTGTATGCTTTTGTTGCGGCATTTGCGCCCATACTTACATGGTCTTCTTGTCCTTGAGATGATTCTATGGAATCTACCGACGCAGGAGTCGCCAATTGCTTGTTTTGACTCACAACTGATGCAGCCGTATATTGTGCAATCATAAATCCCGAGTTCAAGCCAGGATTTGCAACCAAAAACGAAGGCAAGTCACGCTTACCCGAAATCAATTTATAAATTCTCCTTTCTGAAATATTTGCAATCTCTGACATTGCAATAGAAAGCATATCCATTGCAAGTGCAAGCGGCTGCCCGTGGAAGTTACCTCCCGACACCACCATATCTTCATTGGGGAAAACCATAGGATTGTCAGTTGCCGAATTCATTTCGGTCAAGACAACACTTTTCACATACTCAATAGCATCACGCGAAGCTCCGTGTACCTGTGGCACCGTACGGAATGAATACGGATCTTGCACATGCACTTTAGGTCTTTTTATCATCTCGCTGCCTTCCAGTAATTTTCTAAACCTTTCGGCTACAATTTGTTGTCCCCTATGCGGACGGGCATTGTGAATAGGCTGCAAAAACGGTTCTATTCTGCCGTCATAAGCCTCCAAAGAAACTGCACCAATCACATCTGCAGCATCAAGTAATTCTAATGATTCTATCAAATTCCACACTGCAAAAGCAAGCATAAACTGTGTTCCGTTCAGCAAGGCAAGCCCTTCTTTTGAAACAAGTTTAAGTGGTTTTAAATCAATTCTTTTATACAGTTCTTCTGCCGTTATCCTTTCACTTTGGTAATAAACTTCTCCCAACCCGATAAGTGGTAACATAGTATGAGCCAATGGAGCCAAATCACCTGAAGCCCCTAGTGAGCCTTGACTGTAAACCACGGGAATTATATCATTATTGTAAAAATATAGCAACCTTTCGGCAGTTTCCAACCTTACGCCCGAATATCCATATCCGAGAGATTGAGCCTTGAGGAGCAACATAAGTTTAACAATGTGTTGCGGCACCTCATCACCCGTTCCGCAAGCATGTGATTTAATAAGGTTTTCTTGCAAAGTGCCCAAATCTTGCTTAGAAATGGACTTGTTATACAGTGCCCCGAAACCTGTATTTATACCGTAAATCGGTTTGTCTTCGACCTCTAATTTTTTATCGAGGTATTTACGTGATTTTATTATACGTTTTTTTGTTCCTTCCGAAAATTCAAGTTTTTTATTTTCAGAAATAATTGATACAATGTTTTCTAAAGATAACATGTCTGTTATGTGGGAAATTGAAGCCATATTTTAACATATTTTGATTATTATTCGCAAAAGTAATTTTTTTTATGGGTTAAAAGAGTGGTTAATAAAAGTTTTAATCAATAAAAAAGCCGCTACATTTCAGATATGCAGCGGCTTTAAACATATAATTTAACCTATTTTATTCTTCTTCTATTAAAAATCTTTCTGTATCTAATGCTGCCATACATCCACTTCCTGCTGCTGATATAGCTTGTCGGTAAACCGGATCTTGGACATCACCGCAAGCGAATATCCCCGGGATATTTGTTTTAGTATTACCAGGTTGTGTTTTTATATAACCTGTTTCATCAGTTTCTATATATTGTTTGAAGACTTCGGAATTGGGATGGTGTCCGATAGCAATGAATACACCACTTACATTAATGTTAACCTCTTCATTTCCTTGCTTAATTAATTTCATCCCTTTAACTCCATCATCATCACCATAAATTTCTTCAGTTACGTGTTCGAAAAGAACTTCAATATTTGGAGTATTCATCACCTTGTTTTGCATAGCCTTTGAAGCCCTGAAATAAGGTTTACGTACTATCATATAAACCTTATTGCATAATCCGGACAAATAAAGAGCATCTTCACAAGCAGTATCTCCTCCGCCTACTACAGCTACATCTTGTTCTTTGTAGAAGAATCCGTCGCAAGTAGCACAAGCAGAAACTCCTTTACCTTTGAATTTTTGTTCACTTTCCAGACCAAGATATTTTGCACTTGCACCGGTTGCTATGATAACAGCATCGGCTTCAATGAGTTTTTCATTATCAACAATCGCCCTAAAAGGTCTTTTGCTAAAGTCAACTTCTGTTATGGAACCCCATCTTATGTCTGCCCCAAATCTTTTAGCTTGTGTTTTGATGTCTTCCATCAATACAGGGCCTGTTACACCTTCAGGATAACCTGGGAAATTTTCCACTTCTGTAGTAGTAGTAAGCTGACCTCCCGGCTCCATACCTTCATATACAACGGGATTAAGTCCTGCTCTCGAAGTATAAATAGCAGCAGTAAGTCCTGCCGGTCCGCTTCCAATGATGAGTACTTTTACTTTTTCATCAACTTCTCCGTTGATTGATTTTCCTTTTTTTTGGTTATCATCTCCTCCTATATTTCCGATTGTTCCAAATGTTATCATACTCTTTTGTTTTTTAGTTTAACAGTACAAAATTACAAAATAAAATACAGTTACGTATCATTAAAATTAGGTAAACATTATGAAGCAATTATATTATTATTGTATAAAATAAAGGGATCAGCAAAAACTAAAGTTTCCAAAAATAACTCAATTTAACTTTAATCTCCTTAACGACAAATTTACTTATCTTTGTGCTAACAAATAAAAGCTATTACGGAAATGAAAACAACAATAAAAACAATATCATTTTTACTACTGGGAAGTACAATACTTTTTTCTTGCGTACCACAACGCAAATACTTGGATGTTAAAGAAAAACAACAAAAATGTGAAGATAATTTGCAAACATACAAAAATCAATTGCGAAAAGACACAATAGAAATTAAAGAATTAAAAGCAAAATTCAAAACACTGAAAAAAGAAAGGGACGGATTGGTAAGAGATACAACTGTTTTAAATACAAGTTTAAGAACGCTTACAAAACAATATGATAAAATAAACGCCCTCAACAACGAATTATTAAACAAACAAAAACTACGAAGTTTACAAGATGCAGAAGAAATCAGAAAACTCTTGGCAGATTTGCAAAAATCTAAAGACGAACTTCAAGCTAAAGAAGATGCATTAAAGGAATTGGAAAAAATGCTGAATCAAAAGAAAAAACATCTTGAAGCATTGAAAGCTGAAATAGACAGAAAAAATGCTGAACTTGACAGAAAAGACAGCTTGCTTACCGAAAAAAAACAAAAACTTATAGAACTTCAACAGATTCTCAATAAGAAAGATTCTGTAGTAGAAGCACTTCGCAAAACAGTAGCCGACGCATTGCTTGGATTTAAGAATCAAGGTCTTGATGTTCAAATTAAAAACGGTAAAGTTTATGTATCGTTGCAAGAAAAACTATTATTTAAATCAGGTCGCTGGGATATAGACCCTAAAGGTAAAGAAGCACTAAAAAAACTTGCAAAAGTACTTGAAGAAAATCCTGACATAAACATAATGGTAGTCGGGCATACCGACGATGTACCTTATCACGGAAGCGGTGGTATTGAAGACAATTGGGACTTAAGTACCAAGCGTGCTACATCAGTAGTAAAATACATTTTGGCAAATTCAAAAATTGACCCCAAAAGGCTTACTGCAGCAGGACACGGTGAATTTATGCCAGTTGATCCTGCCAAAACAAAAGAAGCAAGGGCAAAAAACAGAAGAACGGAAATTATCCTTACTCCGAAATTGGACGAATTGTTCAAAATAATGGAAACTAATTAAAAAAAACAGGACAAATGGGAAAAGTACTTATAATAGGTGCCGGCGGTGTAGGTAGGGTTGTTGCCCACAAAACCGCACAAATGAATGATGTTTTTGATGAAATTTTGTTGGCAAGCCGTACAAAATCAAAATGCGATGCCATAGCAAAAGATGTAAACGAAAAATACGGGAAAGACAGAATTAAAACCGTACAAGTAGATGCGGACAATGTAAAAGAAACCGTTGCCCTTATAAATGATTTCAAGCCGGATTTGATAATAAATGTTGCTTTGCCGTATCAGGACTTGCCCATTATGGACGCTTGCCTTGAAACAGGTGTTAGTTACTTGGATACTGCAAATTATGAACCTAAAGATACTCCGAAATTTGAATACAAGTGGCAATGGGCATACCACGACAGATTTAAAGAAGCCGGAATAACAGCCATTCTAGGTTGCGGCTTTGACCCAGGTGTAACAAGTATATTTACCGCTTATGCAGCTAAACATCATTTTGACGAAATTCATTACCTCGATATAGTTGATTGTAATGCAGGCGACCACGGCAAACCTTTTGCTACAAACTTCAACCCCGAAATAAACATTAGGGAAATTACCCAAAACGGCAGATACTGGGAAAATGGCAAATGGATTGAAACTAAACCGATGGAAATTCACAAACCGCTGAATTATCCCGAAATAGGACCACGGGAATCTTATTTAATGTATCACGAAGAATTGGAATCACTCGTTAAAAATTTCCCGACAATAAAAAGAGCGCGTTTTTGGATGACATTCGGCGAAGAATATTTAACACACCTCAGAGTACTGCAAAATGTAGGTATGACTTCAATTGAACCTATAAAAGTAGGTGATTGCGAAATTGCTCCTTTGGAATTCCTTAAAGCCGTATTACCTGACCCGGGAAGTCTCGGAGAAAATTACAAAGGACAAACTTCAATAGGTTGCCGTATACAAGGAATTAAAGACGGTAAAAAACGCACTTATTATGTTTACAACAACTGTCAACATCCGGAAGCATACAATGAAACCGGCACGCAATGTGTAAACTACACAACAGGTGTACCTGCTACTATAGGTGCAGCATTATTTATGAAAGGATTGTGGAAAAAATCGGGTGTATGGAATGTAGAACAATTCGATCCCGACCCTTTTATGGATATGCTTAATAAATACGGACTTCCTTGGCACGAAAAGTTTGATGTGGACTTGGAAGTTTAAACAATCAACAATAACGAGGGGCTGTCCAAAAAAGGCAGTCCCTTTTTATTTTATTTCTTTGGATTTCCGCTAGCATTCCCATTGCCATCTCACTGGTTTTTAGTATATTAGCGACATAAAACAGTTTAGATTATGCGACCTGTTTTTAAGGAATA